>JAJFMC010000021.1 GCA_021772365.1 Chlamydiota bacterium | reverse complement strand
AATAACATTAAAGAAACTAAAACTCTCTGTAGTGAATTAGAGAAAGATATCTTAAAAATAGCTCGAAAGCTCCCTCCGAAAGGATCTTTAGAGCGAGTGAAAACTAAACTTGCCCTACATGGTAAAAAGAAAGAAGCTGCAACGATCAAAGACTGCATCCTTGCCTTTATCCATAAGAACGATCAGGCATACCTCAAGTTAAATAGCGTTCTGAATAACAATGAAATCCAGAACCTTCACGCACTTATAGGTAACTACCTAGTTCTACAAACAAATGCAAAACACTACAAACGCATTCAAGCAGCCCAACAGAAGCCTGAAGAGCTAGCAAAACTACTGGTCATTAAACGCCAATACAATATAGAACAATTCCCAGAACTTCTCGTCTTCGAATATTTTATGGGATACACATTACGTCAAGACCAGGTCGAAGACATCACCGACTTTATCACTAAAGACGACCAAGGTTTGTATCCAAATATCTTTAAACAAAGAATGATGGGTGCCGGAAAAACAGAGGTCTTGGGAACTCTACTCGCATTAATGAAAGCCGATGGCGAGCACCTATCTATAATGGTCGCCCCTCGCTCTCTCTATGCTACAAACTCGCAAGACATCAAGCGGCGCTCTTCCAACCTCTTTGGGCAAAAGGCTACGACGATCAATTTCTCTCGTTCCCATCGTGACTTCACCGTAAATTATTTAGCTTACATAAAACGTCAATTGATTCACGCAATTGAAGATCGAAATTTTGTAATCGTTCCGCCGGAATCGTTACAAGCTCTAGAAAACCGCTATTTTGAAGCGATGGAACAGGTTTCAACAAAATATGCACAAATCGATGAAATTAAACGTAAAAAGAATGATAAGAACAACAAACAAGCTAAAATGACTTTTGTATTTCAAATCGCTAGTATTAAAGAAGAAATCGAATCTCTCGAGAAGCCGATACAGTTGCTTAAGTCCATCCTATCATTGATTAAACAAAAGGGTGTTATAACTTTTGACGAAGTTGATGCTGTATTGCAGGTTCGTAAAGAGCTAAACTTTCCTACAGGTACACCCGAAACGTTGCACCCTCATAGTTGTGATCTTGTCAAAGAACTTTTCCTCATCGCTGCAACAGAATTAAATGTCGATCTGCGTGGAAATCAACAACACCTTCTCAAAGAAGACGAATACAGACATATCAAAGAGAAGTTGACCAACAAGATCTGCGAACGCCTTGCTACCACTCCGGAATGGAGAGCAAGATTTGCTCCTATTTTCAACTCTCTATCCAAAGGAAAAACTAAAGAGAGTGATCAACAACTGGCGCAAAAACTGTACAAATATATTATCGATCCAAATAACGAATCTGTTGATATTCATAAGATCCATAAACAAAAAAATGCTGTTGATAAACAAGCCGTTGAAATGGTCATTCTTCTCAAGCAACAGATTAATGAATGGTTGAGTCTAGCATGGAATAAGAGAGCCGACGAACATTACGGCCTTTCACAACGGAAAAATGGACCCAAATTTGCCATCCCTTATATGGCCAATAACACACCGAATGAAAACGCTCAGTTTGCTGATCCATGGGAAATGGTGAATCGAACGCTGCAATTATACCTATACAAGGGATTACAGGATGATCAGGTGCTAAACCTATTCGAATCATTGAAAGAACAAGCTGCGAGTGAATGGGTGTCAATGGGTGAACCTCTCGACGTCATGAAACTCCCCACCGCAAAGAAGGTTCTAGAAGCAACCGGGTGTAATATCATGGAGATGTCGACCTCAGATATTACAATTTTTTCAAAAGGCCTTAACAGTGGTAAACCTAAATCCCTACGAATGGTCCTCGACTACGTCGTCAGCGAGGTTATACCCACCTATGAATTTTACTCTAAGCAGGTCACAAACAACGCACATAACCTTTCATCCATAGGAAAAACGCTACAGGGATACTCCGGTACATTAGAAAATATCGATACACTTGCTCACGAACGTGTTGCTGTAGCACCCGACAAAACAGCGAAGGTCAAGATTCTTGATAGACTAATCAAAGAAAACAATGACCGCGTATCGATCGTCAAAGGGAAAGTATCCTTCTCATCTATCATGGATTCAGTTCTCTATGATGATGACAACAAGCTATCACCTAATGCCCAAAAATTTAAAGCGTTGATCGATGTAGGTCCTCTGTTCACTGGAATTAGCAGTGAAAATGTCGCCAAAGATATCGCCAAATATTTTAACAGTAAACCTCAGCTAAATCAAAGTGTGAAAGGGGTCATCTATTGGGATGATAAAACTAACGACATGAAGTTTATACGTCTTAGCAATCCCGAAGAAATTGTCACCTTGCCTAACACAGACTCTGCGACAATTGCATCAGTAACTGGAATGAAGAAAGAAGAATTATTCTTCTACTATTCACACAGCCGTATTACCGGTGCCAATGCCAAGCTTCAGGAAGACGCAATGGCTGTTGTCACCTTTGACTCGCAAACACCGATAAGGAACTGGTTACAAGGTGTCATGAGAATGAGACAGATCTGGCAAAACCAACGTATTGTGACAGTTGTACCGGAAAATATCATCCAGATAATACATGAAACGACTGGACAAGATATTCAAGCAGACAGCCTCACTATTCAAAACCTCATCCCATTTGCTGATGACAACGAGAGCATACGACAAGAAGTCGATATCATAAAATCTGTGAAACAGAAATTACAGAACGCTGCAAGACAGTATGTGATGCATCAAATGCTTGAGTCAGATCCAAAGAAAGAGGCAAAACTGTTCGCTAAGCACCGCTCTCTATTTATCAGGTCGCTGACTAAGGGTATGTATTCGAAATTTGGCGGTAAAAAACAACAGCAAAAGAAAGGCGAATTGATGGAATACCTGCTGAAGAAATATTTCTCAGCAATACTTTCTCAAGAAGAAATCAACTATGTGTTGGAAGGAAGCTGTTCTTCATCGAACTCATCTAACAATACGAGCACAACATTACCACAAAAGTCTAGGCTGATCGAAGACCTACGAACGATTATTAATAGAAACAAGGAGAATATTCCTGATCATATCGTGACAAATATCTCTTCGACGTGGGGGCAAGAGACCGTTGTTGTCCAACAACAACAGCAAACAACACAGCAGGAAATTGAACAAGAGCAGCAGCAGGAACAGGAACAACAGCAAGAAGTGAACATTGAACTCCATAGCATGGGTGGAAGGATGTGCAAAAAACGCGAAGAAGTTAAATGGCAGCTTACCGATGTCATGAATTCTAACTTCCCTCATGTTACACCGCTAGCACAAACAGCACAAAAAACATCTTCGCCAACAGTGTGGTCTTTTAAGGACTTCCTTGGAAATTCGAGCAAATTCAAACACTACGCTAAACTTTTTGATGAATCTGTATATGTCACTAAGAACTTTTTAAACACCTTCGAAGAAGTCTCCTGCCTTTTCAATAAGTACAAAAAGCCTCTATATGAAGTCGTGGCCATCTACCAACCAAATGACGAAAAACATCCCTGGAAAATCATGATGGTATCTTTAGAAGAGGCCTCACAATTCAAAGAATTCGCCAATGAGACGAGCACAAACAAGCCTCCTTATTTCATGGTCCTCGAGCCAAATGCTGACGTGGTGAAAAGTGGAAATATTGATTTAACGGGTGACAACAAACATTCTCTAATGAAAGCCATCCTTCCAGTACTTATTCTTAGTGGCAATATGAAAAGCTTGAGCGAAAGCAAATGGTGCCCCTATATCGATGAATGGACAAAAGAACATGCATACATAAAGAAAAATCTTATTGAACTGAATGTCCTTCAACAGGATAACAAGCAAAAGAACCTCTACAATTATAGCTACTTGAAAAGGAAGCTTGAAGAACATTCAAAAGGGTTCACCCCAGATACTGAACTACAGTTTCAGTCAATCTTGGGAATGGCTGAACAAGATAACGAATTGGAAGGCCTCAACTACCTTAAGCGTCTCGTAAATACGCAAGACCTTGCAAAGCCCGAAAATTTTTCGAAATCAATTCAACTACTAAAAACGTATTTATTGGAGGGTATCCGATTTAAATTCGACTCTGGTAAAGATTATACACTGAAATATTACAAAGATATTGAATGTAGCAGGAAATTAGGTAATTTTGGTTGGAAGTATTTTTCAGGGGAAAAGAAAGTGCACTTCAAAGATGGAAAATTCAATTTTTATCCTATTTTTGAAAAATTTCTCGATGAAGCAATCAAACAAGCAAAAGACGGAAACTATAAATTCGCAGAGCAACTCACTATTTTCGAAAAAGTTTTGGGGAGCGATCACTTATACTCAAAAATGGAATCTCTGGTTGGGCTATTAATCCAAGGAAACCAGTTCGAAACAGCAAAAAAATTCATCCAGCCGTTTGTCAAAGTATACAAACAACTCACTTATAAACCAAAGATCAAAGAGATGAGCAAAGAAAAAAAGAAATTTTACGAATGGTATTTTGATAATTTTGTCGATTACACCAACTACTGTAGAGTTTTTAAGCTAATGATGACCCTTTCCAACGCTGGTGCGGAACAAGAAGCCAAAGAGCTTGCCGAAATAATGTTAAGTGAATTTGGAGAGTTTATGAGAGATGATGATTCCAATGACAAAATTACAGGCGGAAAAAAAGATATATTTACATTATATCTAGCCATAGTATCAGTAAAAGGAGCTGATGCTTTAATGATCAATAGGCCTGATCTAATGGAGAAAAAGGGCTTCAATGAAGATACCATGAAGTATACGATGAGTGTAATAAAAAACGTCACAAAAGACTCCGACTTACAAAAATTCAGAAATGCAATCGAGACACTGTCCAAAGAAAATTAAGGGTAGGTCAAACAATGGGGGCTCAGCTTCATTCCCGGGAAAGATGCTGTGCCCCCCATTGAAATGTGTTCATGTGAACCAGGGATAGCTTCAGCAAACCTTTTAACCCACCCAATCATTATTACGGCAGCTCCTGTTAAATAATTATTTTACAGAAGTTCCTGGTTAAAAACAACTTCTACCTTTATCCAAATTTAACACTTTAAGATTAGTATACATGGATATAACGACAAAGAGCACACACAAACAACTATGTTTAGATTAATCACCATTTTAGTTTTATTTATTTACATATCACAAACTGGACAGTCATCTGAACCAAACAGCAATGTTGTATTAATTTATGACAAAAATCCCAACAATAGCGCCCTCCCTAAAAGACTCCGTTTCTGTACGGATCCAATTGAGGGCCTAAATAACACTGGGCTAAAAGATTTAAACATGATTGGTAGCGGTGCTTTCACTGAAAGTCAGCTGGATAGCATCACAAAAGGGAAAACCTCTTTTATCATCGTTGACCTTCGGGAAGAATCTCACTGCTATATCAATGGAGAACCTGTTTGCTGGTACGAGGGGAGAAATACGGCCAATGAAGGCAAAACTCCTGATACTATCCTAGTAAGTGAAAATGCTGCTTTATCGGCAATAAACTTAGGCTCAAATATTCCCATTGCATATATTGCCGATAAAAGTAATGGCATCGTAGAGAAATATGACTGGCACTATCCAGTAACTGAAACTGTAATGAGTGAACAAGAACTCGTAGAGAGTAAAGGATACGGCTACCAACGGTTCTTTGTAACCAACCACCAACATCCAAGTGACAGTGAAATCGAACGTTTTCTTGCATTTGTCTCCACTACACCCATCGACAGTTGGCTTTACTTCCACTGTAGAGCTGGTGCGGGAAGAACAACAACCTTTATGGTTATGTATGACATCATACGTACCGGTTCTGATGTGCCACTAAAAGATATCATATCAAGACATGCAGCTTTAGGAGGAAAACGTCTCTTTGATTTTCCGGAAGGCAGCGGGTACAAGTACGAAAACGCTCTAAAAAGAAAAATCTTTCTTGAAAATTTCTACAGCTATGTTACCTCAGGTGCTATATCGGAGGTATGCTGGAGTCAATGGAACCAACAAAAGCACTCTAAAAACCCTGCGTCGAAAACTTAAGGGTAAGCGGTAGAGCGACAAGTTACCCATTTTATGTCTTCCTTTAGACCTTTTTCCTAATCTTCAAAAACGACGCTATCCTGCGTCAAACAGTCTTGGTTGAACTCAGCGAACTTGGAGATTTGGTCTATTGTTTTATCTCTGGATACCGTGATTTTACTATAATTGTTCTGTGAAATAGTGAACTACATCAATAGAAACTAATGCCGTGATGATAGACTGCTTACAGCAGTCTTTTCGCGTGAGACGACCTTTGGTGAAAAGACCAATACTCCCCTCTGAAGAGCCAAGTCTCGGATTGTCTGTGAATTGACAAATCTTCATTGCTTCGTTGTGGTCGATACAATGTTCGGTTATTTGAGAGATTACCTGTTTAGGAATTCTGAATCCACATGACATGCCAATATGATGTTTTTTTCCATCGTATATAGAGCAGATACAAACGTTCATATATTCGTCATCAGTAGCGGGTATTACCATCAGACCACTTTCTAGTCCAATACTTAATGAGGAGGGGTGGTATGCCCGTTCAGCTCTTAGTTTTGCACCAGTGACAGTTTCTTCAAGAGTGAAGGGTTGTTCACTAACGCCACTTTCAACAGTATAGTAAGCAATGGATAAATATTTGAATCTTTCATAGGAAGAGAATACTTCCTGCACGGCAGAAATTTTAACTGTATTTTCAGATGCAACAATAATTTTTGATAGAGCGTTCGTCGGACTTACAGTATTCATAGATTTTCTATATATTTTGTATTGAAAAAAACAAGCATATAAATGGAATAGGATTTTGTCAACACAACATACAATAAATTAATTATTCCAGCGCAGCAAGCATTAAAAGAGGATTTTGAGAACCTCTAATCTACAGTTAGGATCTTCTGACTTCTGTCAAATATTTAAAAAAATTCCCCGTTACCGGATAGGTCGCCCGCAGGGCCGTGGAGTAAAGTAAGGCATTACTTTTTTGTTATTCGACAGACGTTCTAGGACCCCGATTGCCACCCCAAACCGCAGTTAAAACTTCTTTGAGTGCGTAAGATACGACTTTTTTCACAACATGAAATAGGAAAGCTATCAACACTATATTCATTTTTAGTATCGTTTCTAACAAAAATTAGTGCTAGTAAACGTGAAATACCCATCTAAATATCTTGTGGTATTGCATGAATGCGACGGTTTAGCCGACTGTTACTTAGAATATTCTTAAAAAACTTCAATTCTTTACAGATAAACCTAGCCTCTTTTGAAGTTACCATAAAAATATTTCCCGGAAAGTATTGCAAATGTAATAACCTTTAAGGAGTAATAAATGAACCCACAGTCTGATACACTTTCTTCATCTCAAGAGATAATAAAGGAAATGCAAAATTTTTTTGTTACTCTAAATAGTAAATCTTCAAACTATTGGGGTGTACTAAACGCAGGGCGATTTTATCAATAAAGATTTACATTCAATACTTTCAACAAGTACTCAACTTTCCTATTTGCTTTCTGTCGTTTAAGTTCAATCCCAACTTTAGCGCTCTTTTCTTTGGACAGCATGTTAAGCGC
>JAJFMC010000003.1 GCA_021772365.1 Chlamydiota bacterium | reverse complement strand
CTCAAAGAAGTTTTAGCTGCGGTTTGGGGTGGCAATCGGGGTCTTCAGAGCTCGATGCTTAATTTATTCAAACCTGGGGTTCGGGGCTCGCAAGCTCCCCCTTCACCACCAGGCTCGTTCACTGTCATGGCTTCACCATTTATGGTCAAGATGGCTAGTTTTGACGCTTACGCATTTAGGGTCTATGCACAAGCTTTGAGTAATAAAAACATTGTCAACGTAATTACCGAGAAAGGGGGAAGCTATCAAACAGGAGGAGCGAGGTCAGTTGATAAAATCATAGAGGTTCTTACAGCCAGTTCCGACCACCCATTCCAAAAAAAGAACTTCGTAGCTCCATCATGTTGCGAAATGACTCAGAAGAACAGGCAGTACTTAATAGCTTCAACAAAGTCTTTCATGCTCATGTGATGGGGTTAAAAGGAAATCTCACTGAGATTACCAATAATTGTTCTCTTTGTCTCTGGATCACTAACACCTTCTAGCGCTTTGAGGAACTGTTCTGAAGCATCAAAAAAATCGTAGTGCTCTTCCCATTATCTAACAAACCAATTTTTCTTTCCTTTTTTACATCTTTATTAAATGTTAACAATCTAAAATTAAGATATTTTGAAATAACATAGGAAGTTAACAATCATGCACAGGTTAATTATAATTTTTACTTTATTTATATCGATCACGTTTCAAATTGGAACATCTTCTGAACCAAACAAAAAAGTTGTACTAGTTTATGACAAAAATCTCAGCAATACCGAAACCCCTAAAAGACTCCGTTTCAGTACCGACCCAGTTGAAGGCATCAATAGCACTGGGCTAGAAGGTTTGAACATCATTGGTAGCGGTGCATTCACTGAAAGTCAGCTGGATAGCATCACTAAGGGGAAAGCCTCTGTGATCATTGTCGATCTTCGGGAGGAGTCTCACATTTTCATCAATGGAGACCCTGTTTGCTGGTACCAGGGAAGAAATACCGCCAATGAGGGCAAAACTACTGATGATATCGTATTAAATGAAAGTACTGCTTTATCATCAATAAATTTAGGCTCAAATATTCCCATTGCCTACATCGCAGACAAAAGTAACGGCATCGTAAATAATTATGAGTGGCACTATCCCGTAACTCAGACTGTTATGAATGAAAAAGAACTTATCGAAAGTAAAGGATACGGCTACCAACGGTTCTTTGTCACCAACCACCTACATCCAAGTGATAGTGAAGTCGAACGTTTCCTCACATTTGTCGCCACTATCCCCTTCGACAGTTGGCTTTACTTCCACTGCAGAGCTGGTGCTGGAAGGACAACCACCTTTATGGTCATGTATGACATCATCCGTACCGGTTCTGATATCCCCCTAGAAGATATAGTCACAAGGCATGCAGCTTTAGGAGGAAAACGCCTTTTTGATTTTCCGGAAGGCAGCGGGTACAAGCACGAAAACGCTCTAAACAGAAAAATATTTCTCGAAAATTTCTATACCTACGTGTCCTCAGGGGCAATATCAGAGTTAAGCTGGAGTCAATGGAATCAACAAAAACACGCTAAGCTTATAGCTAAGAAAACCTAAAATATTTCTTCTTATACCGATCGGTGTAAAATTGAATTTAAAACAGAAACATAAGGATTTGTTATGAGAAATTATTTAAAACTAATGATTACTGCAATAGGAATTTTTACAGGAACAACAATTGAAGCTACACCAAAAGAGAGACCTTATGTGAATATTTTGACTGGAATGAATTTTTTCGATTGTGGGAAGATCAACGATGTACATAGCTCGTTTCGTGTAAACACAAATTCATCTACAGGATATATTTTTGGTGGAGCTCTTGGCTATAAATTTTGCTCACCGCTACGTATCGAAGGAGAATTCAGCTATCGCCATAATACCATTAATCAAATAAAAAATGAGGGCAAAAAAATACCTGTCAATTTAGATATCAACACATATTCATACATGATCAATGGATACTATGATCATGAGCTATGTTGTCCAATAACACCTTACCTGGGTGTTGGTCTAGGTTATGTTCACTCTGAAGGAAAGTTGAAGCTATCAAATGATAAAATAAATGCTTCATCAGACGGACTGGCAGCACAATGCATGATTGGAGCTCAGTATGCTGTCCGTTCCAATACTGATATTGGACTTGAATACCGTTTTCGAAAAGAATTCCGTGTTCTCTGCGATCGAGAAAATTCGCAAGATCACGCACTACTCCTTACTCTAAAACGTTATTTTTAAAGAAAAGTAACATTTACTTCATAAGGATAGGAATTTCAATGGGGTCTCTGCACCTTTCCCGAGGGAAAAGTGCAGAGACCCCATTGTTTCGTGAACTTGGTTGCGAGCTAGTTTATGATTATTCACAAGATTTCTCTGTATTTGATCAGTATTTAGGGATAAATTGAGTGATTTTTGGAAAACGAAAACAGCAGGTATCGTTACAAGTTACATACTATTAGATTTTTTAGCCGTATCAGTCAGCCCAATGAGGGGGATCTCGACTATCTTCCCAATGAGGAGGATCGGCGCAACAGTCTACGAAGGGAGGATCTGGTCCTTTCTCTCCACAAAATTCTGGAATGTCGGCGGGAAACCCATCTTCTGTTTCTGGAATCAATTGACAAATTTCCAATTCTGCAAAGTCATTCTTTCGTCTCACAAGGCCAACCAACCCTACCGAGTATACGACGTATCTCAGCTGAATGAGTGACGAATGCTGTAATCTTCATCTGCCTCCCGCATTGGCAAATCAGCGGATTAACTTCGTAAATACGGGCGATTAATTTAGCCCAGTTCAAAGAAACCTTTTCCGTCTTAG
>JAJFMC010000200.1 GCA_021772365.1 Chlamydiota bacterium | reverse complement strand
GGCGCTAACTTACATTTTCGGCTACCTATTGACGTTTTTGAACCTCCTCTAGCACCATGCATACGGCAGACACCCCATCCCTTAATTGCAAAATTTTTGCACTGTTTTCCCGATCTTTTTGACTTAGCTCTACACCTTTGCATGGGGACCCTCCCCAACTTTTTGATTTAACCCACCCCCACTTTCTACATTTCCTACTATAGCCTTCCCGCCATTGTGAACATGGACATGCTCCACATGAACACGCTGTTCTCCTCCTCTTCTGTACTTAAGCAGAGATGAAAGGGTCTCATGATGACGGGTCAGCAATTTAGAGGCTCCGTTTAGATATGTGTTAGCAAAGTCTGCTCGATCCACTCTTAATGCTCTTCCGAGCCAAGTCATAGCTTGCTCATGCAGTACAACTAGTTGTGAAATCAGCTGACCTTCAACTTCATCTCTAGGTTCCATTTCAGCTACTGCCTGCGCTGTCATATTTGCAACCTTAGCAATCTCCTTTGGGCTTGCCTTAGAAGGGGTGAGAGCTTCCCCAGCTTTAATAATCGACTGCATCCCCACCAGTTGATTGACACACCCAGACGCCTCAAAAATTCGTGATCGATACTCGTCATGGCTATCTATTGTGGACAATCGATCATCCATTGCAAGCTCGGTATGTCCCTCGGTTTCGTCTATACCTTCAACAAAGCGAAAAATATCCTTTTGTTTGGCTGCCCCGAGCTTCTTGACTTTTTGTATTGCTGATTTCTCAGATTGAGACAACTCACGCATTTTTTGGACTTCTTTTTTACTCATAGCAGCACCTCATTAATGTTTGTAATTATTCATATCGCATTCCCTCTCTAACCCAACTTCTAAGATCAATACCCGATCGGTGTGCCTCTTCTGGACTTTTTCCATTTGGTACAGGCCAGGCAACCAAATTCAAGTAGTTTCTTTTCCAGAAGATATATGCTTTTATTCCTGCATCGTCATAATCAAGACACAGCAATATCTTTGGAGAAGATCGTAATAACTGATGAATAACTTTATCAGGCTTTTTTCCTGCCCCACCAAGAGCAACTGAACAGCAAACATCCCCAGTCTCTTGAGCTACAAGCATGGCATCAAACTCAGCCTCAACAAGAACTATGGGTAAGCTTGGATCACCAAAAACAGCAAACTGCTTTTTACTTCCACTTACCTCAACATATTTTGGGTATTTATCTTCTGGAGTCCAGTCACTTCGCCGTATTTTTATCTTTACAAGAGAGCATCTATCTTGAAAAACAGGTATTACCCAACCCTTAGGAAGCCACCACCTTCATCGGCTATGCCCCACTGATTCTTGGAGTCCCAACGACTACAGGGATTCCAACCTAAAACAAAATTTTCAATTGAATCCCCAGTAATGCCACGGTCTGATAGATCGCTAATGGCACTTGGGTCATTAAAAATATGAGAGTGACACAGCTTTACGAAACGGAACGCTTCCTGTTGCCATTTAATTGGTGGGGGCACTGCTTCTTTAGGTAAAAAAGAATTGGAATGGGGTTGATAAACTCGATTTTGAAAAACATGATTTTGCCCAACTCTCATGCAAGCATCTTTGAAAGAGAGCCCAAGGTAGTCACGACAAAACTGTATCGCATCCCCTTTACATCCACATTGCCTACACCAATATCGTCCACCTTTTCCTTGCGTTGGCCAAATGCACAAACGATCTGTACCGCCAGCACAGTTTGGGCAAGGGGAATGGTACTCTCCTCCATTGGAAGAGGCCGTACGTTTAGAAATCCATCCCATTTCCTCAATTAAGGTTAAAATACTCAAGAATCCTCCTCAACGATTT
Source organism: Chlamydiota bacterium (assembly GCA_021772365.1). Classification (GTDB taxonomy): domain Bacteria; phylum Chlamydiota; class Chlamydiia; order Chlamydiales; family Criblamydiaceae; genus JAJFMC01. Next base: position 7,808 of record JAJFMC010000200.1, on the reverse strand, counting down.
GTACCTTTTTCTAGCCTCCTCCAGTGCACCAAATACGATGTAATCATCATCACGGAGCAAAAAAATGGTTGATACGAGGTATTTGAATAGCTGCATATCGTTAAACTCATCAACGTCATTGCTATTTTTCGCACACCACAGACTAAAATCTACCCAAAGGCTCCTGAAGGAAAATGGTCTGACAGGCCAGCCGACTAGCCGTACTACGTTTGGTTGACTTGGTTCGATATGCCCCTCCTCTAATGCATGCTCAAACCAAAGCAAAACCAGTACTTCTCTTTGTGTAATACAGGTATCCTCACTTTTGATGTCACAGGTGTCACTTACGTCACTCTTCTCCTGAGAATCTGTGTCACTGACTTGAGACAGTCTTGTCACAAGTGTTTCAAGCCTACTCAATCGTTCAAGCATTGTGACACCTGAATTCTCACCACTAGTCACATTTTTCTTATTTACTATCTCACTACTCTCCAACTGTTTAGATTGTGAGTGACGGTCGTGACAGTGTGACATGGATTTTAAAGTATTATTCATCATTACCTCCCATCTGTGGCAATACAGAAGAAGTGAAATGATAAAACCTCTTCGACCCTTCACTTGGCGCTCGCCATGTAGGACAAGCTTCTCCTTTTCTACCTACTATCATTAAACCCTTTGACATACAAATTTTGGTGACATACTTAGGGTCAAATCCTTTGCATACCTCCTTCCGGTAAACATTCGGGTATACATAGAACATCCAACCTGAAGCATGCTTCTGACGATAACCTGCACCATCCACCACCTTTTCATCTGGCTCTTGGACATTGATAAACCGTGATGAGGCGTTATTTTCAAAAAATAACTGGACTTGTTCGATAATTTGTTGCTCTTCCCTATTTCCTAGATCACCCCTAGCTTCCAACCATTGGTCAAAGAGACTCATGACTGCGTTTGCTGCAGTCCCTTCATTCCAACCTGTGATCCCATATGCAGTTGCTAACTCACCCGCAGAAGCCACCAGTGCAAATCGTTCAAAAGCTCGACAAACTTGACCTGATGCGCCTACTGGGCAAAAATGAGATTTTAAATCGACTAATAAATGCTTGAGTACCGATATAGCATTCTCACGATCCTTTACGAGGTTTTCCAAAAACAATTGTCCTGCAATTCCGTAGGTATTGGATGCCTCTTGTGCGATCAACAAAGAAAAGTCTGCTCCACTTTTCATGTGATGAAGATTGTCAAAACAACCAAAAGGGCGATCAGATACTCTTAAATCGATCGCTCGAATCTCTTGACCCACTTTAGATTTTTGAAGTGAAGCATTGATATGATCAATTATGCCTATCTCGCCCGAGGATAAATACAGCACCCTCCAACGCTTTGGCATTCTTAATGCCCCAGTTCTTTGTGCTCTAGCCTTTGCCACACCATTACCCAGCATATAAACCGTAGGACCCAAATCACCTGGAGCAATTTGCCCCAATTCGTCCAAACACAACAAACTGTCATTAAAAGAGTGGGCTACCCCTTCTAATCCATTAGAAGTGGCTCGCCACTGTTGAACATTGTCTGGAGGTCCCCATACAGAGGCACCCAGCTTTAAAAGCTTAGTTTTACCTATCGAGGAAGGTCCAACCAAGTTAAATCCTCCATTTTCCATATCTAATGGAAGAAGTAACGGCGGAGCAAATGCCAATGAAATCACAAACACCATCAATTCATTGCCTATTGCCAACCCGCTTAATCTCTGAAAGTCATTAATGTTCCCTTTTACAGAAAATCTAACAAGAGGGAGTTGATCGCACTGATACACGACTGGCCGTCCTTCAGATTGACTGATCGTCAAATCATGGAGCACAAACGAATTCCCAACCCATCCTGTTTGAGAAACGCACTCTAGTGACATCTCAGGAATTGACTGTTGAATATACAGTCCTAAAAGAGAACGACCCCCCTTATCAGAAGACATTATCAGCCCCCGATCTAAAAGCTCCGCCCTATATTCCCGTCCATCAGAAGCAAACAGTCTCATCGGCATTGCCCACTCATGCTTACAGCCATCGGGGTCCCAAAATCTTATGAGCCTGCCATGATTCATGGCATCAGAGTCTTTTGTTCTGGCAACCACTTCTAGCCGGGTACAAACTTTAACGGGGCATGCATCCTGTTCATTTTTCTCTATTGGTTGGTACTCAAGCCAATCTCCTCGAAATCTAAAACCAAAGGGGAGTGTTTGTTCAGAGTACAACCGATCGAGTTCCTCAACTCGTTTTTTTACATCCCTTTTGATTTGGGAACTCTCCTGAGAGACAGATATTGTCTCCTTACTACCTTGATCATTATCATGTGTGTTTTTTGGTCCTTCCATGATATTATTAACTCCAGATAAGCCCCCCATAAGTTACCTCTTATGGGAGCGCATGATTAGTATCAAACTCGCATCTGTTTTACGATGCGCTTCACCTCGACTTCCCTGTCACATCGGTAGTCGAGGTGTTTCTTTCTAGTTCATAAGCGTAGAATGTACTATTCTTAGCCAGCTTCCGAATTTGTTCCTGCCGGCAGACATGTCGATTTTTTGACATCATAATTATATCCTTCATGTTGATGGTGTTGCTCGATAAGACGGAAAAAAGTCTTTGGACGTACCAAGACTCTTCTTTTAATGGTTAGGAAGGCATCAGACAGGTTCAATTCCCTTGCTCGTTGCCTATAAGCTCTCATTGCTGGCTCAGAGGGCCAACTATAATTTTGACAAAAAGTTTTGATTGTTATGGGGGCATCAAAATTGTCTTGCTGTGATTCACTCATAGATCCACTCCTTTCACTTATTGTGATTAATTTTGGAATGATCCTATTTGATCTCTTTGATGTTTTTTTTAATACTGAGGAACCCAAGAAAAGTGACTCCCGACTATTATTTGAGCCACTTTATCTCGGGAAAGAATTGAAATTTTTCTTACTGGAACACCCTAATAGAATGTGGGTCCCGACAATTAAAATTGAATTATGATGATGAATTGAATGGTCTTCCTCCTTTTGGACGCCAACCCAACTCCTGTGCAACTCTTTTTACCTCCTCACTCCACAGGTTATCTGAAAAGGCTTTAGTGAGTTCGTTAGATAAACATTTTGTCGCAATCTTCAATTTCGCACTATCGATTGCATCTCTATAACGCACCTGAAGCCAACTCTTCTTTGGAAGCCTTTCCATGTATTCCTTTAGATGGAGATAAATGACTCCACGCACTTTCTCCTTGAAATATTGAGTCCGAAGATTTCCACGTAGTTTCTGTACTTTTGATTTCTCTCCAACAAGATAGTAAATTAGAGTTTTAGCCTTATCTATCACTTCTTCTCGAAATGCAGCAAAATCAGCACCAGAAAGAAATCCTCCTCGAGCCTTAACAATATGGTGCCATACAAGGTGTGATCTTTCTTCAATATCTTCCAAATCAGCTTTATCGACTGAGTTTTCGTTTAACTCTTGTCGATCTTTTCCATTTAGTAACCCCTCCAATGTCATAAGACAAGCTGCTGGGCTTGTTTGGAGTAAATCTCTCGTCACCTCATTATTTTTTGGTATTAGCGCCTCTAAAAAATGTGGTATTTTGGACTCTCTGATCCTACCCCTTCTGATGATTATCTTTTTGTAAGGGACAGGATCGTAATTTTCATCGAAATGTTTTGTTGGCATATCAAAGAGTTTAATAAAGGATTGACTCTCATTTTTTAGTCTTTCCTTCACTCCTCTCATTCCAGGATACAGCACCTTCTTCTTTGTTTTCTTGACTGTACGATGATATATCGGTGAATCATTCATCATTTCACAGTCTGCAATACCACTCAACAAATGAAAATGCCCCGTTTTTGCTACTTCTGAGCAAATCTCTCTAAACTTCCACCAACAAGCCAACACGAAACCTCCTGTCCAATATTCTGTAATTGGTGCAAGAACATATTTTGAAGGGTTCATATTGACTCTGACTCTCTTTTTTGTTCTACTCAAAAACCGATAAGTATCCTCAATTTTTAGACGCAAGTCTCTTTCAAAAAGGGCATTATTACTCCGAATAGTTGATAAGTGTTTTCTGATCCACTGAATTGTTTTTCTGCGATTCCTTTTGTGCTCGTAAGTAGATTTTTCGATAACCATTCTATACTGATCTATAATCGTCTTGACCTCCTCATCTTCCGACAAGTCATTGATAAAGGTTTCAAGGTGACTCATCAAAACATTGAATGACCTCGCTTCGGTGAGCAATAAAAAATTAGATGTAATTTTTGAATTTAACTGTCCAACAAGATCAATCATTAAATTCTCCACATATTTTTGTTGAACAGGTTTCATCCTCTTCCTCACAATTTAGATTAAGAATTTTTTGACTACTTCGAGACATTACAGACGCCAAATGCTCTTGGCTAAAATGGGCATATCGTTTTGTCATCGCCGGAGAATTATGGCCAAGGAATGCCATTAACTCTCCTTGTGTAGCACCATTCATTGCAAGATATGATGCTGCTGTATGCCGAAGATCATGCCAAGTAAAGTTGCTAATTTCCGCTCTCTTTAGAGCAGCTTCGAATGCCTCCCTGACATTTACAATTCGATTTTTTCTGTTAGGATTTTTTGACTGAAAAATTAAATCACTTGGTTGCTGGTCTTTATAGAGTTGCTGAAAGATTTCCTTGGCTTCTTTTGTAAGTGGGATTTTTCTATCCTCCCCGTTTTTAGTTTCTCGAAAAACAATTCTCTTCGTTTCAAAATGCACATCAGCCCATTGAAGTCCTGCAAGTTCGCCATACCTCGCTGCTGTAATCAAGGAGAGAGCCACCATTGAGTAAAGATTATGGTTTCGTGACACTTTGCACTCGCTAAGCAATCTTTCCTTTTCGTCGAGAGAAAGAAATCGATCACGTCCATTTGATTCTTTGAGCTTTGAAACTTTTCTCATAGGAGTGTCATCTAACCATTCCCACTCCTTAACCGTAAGTGATAGCACCTTACCTAAGGCGCTCAAGTAACGGTTTACTGTTGCTGGGTTTCTCTGCCTTCCTCTAACAGTAACTTCCGCAAGGAGGGTATCTCGACAGTCGGCAATGACAGAAGCTGTTAGTTCACTCAATAAAAGATAACCACATCGCTCTTTCCACCAAGACAGCAAAGCGACCTGTTTCTTAAATCTTTTTGGATGTTTTGGTAGCCACTTCTCAATAAAACGATCAATCATATCACTAACAGTTCGGCGCCTCGATTCTGATACATTGACATAACGACCATCACGAATTGCTGATTCTGTCGCCTGTATCCACTGCTTCGCTTGGGTCCTTGTTCGAAAGCAGGCTCTTTGGGGTTTTTGTCCTTTCAATCGCACTTCCGCATGATAAGTAGTCGAGCCATCTTTTTTGGGGTAATCCCTGATCGTTCCCCTTGCATTCTCCTTCAAGCTAAAAATTCTAGTTTAATCCTAATTCAACAGCAATAAGGGAGTACAAATCCCTTGCTTGTTTTTGTGTTTTTCCTTGAGTCACAACGTGTCACGAACGTCACAAAGACGATTTTACGCAAATTTTACGCACTTCAAGAAAAAAATACGGGCTTAAACAGTCTGAATGAGAGCAAGATAGACCGACGATATGTGGTCTCTGAATTGATTGTTCTGGTCTAATCTGAGTGAGTGCGTAAAATTTGCGTAAAAAGAATAATCACGCAAAAAAAATGAGAGGGGTCGAAACCGTGTTTCCACGAGTTACCCCTCTCGCAGTTTGGCATACTCGGAGTGGGACTCGAACCCACACGCCCAAAAGGGCAAGGGATTTTAAGTCCCTTTTCTATAAGTTCCCTAAACTTCCCTAATCACCTTTAAATACTTGACAAACAGCCTTCTAAATGGCATCTTAGTTCCCCAAAGCATCCTAAAAAAACCCCCTACGTCCCATCAATTTGGTTGGACAGGGGTTGGACAAATAGCATCAAAGAGGAAGACACTTATATGACCTGGATAAAATCCAAATTTCAAGGAATCCGATACAGAGAACATAAAACAAGGAAGTATGGACAACGCCCCGACAAATACTTCACAATATTTTATAAGCTCGATGGAAAAATGGTTCAAGAGGCACTTGGTTGGGCAAGTAAAACGTGGGAAGAGATAGACGCTCAAGGAAGAAAAAAAACCAATAATTGGACCGAAAAAAGAGCTTCTGAAGTATTGGCCGAACTCAAAAAAAACCAGCGCCTAGGGATTGAACCCCGTACACTAAAAGAAAGAAGATCCATTCAAGAAAAGGAGCTTGCAAAACTAAAAGCTGAAAGCATCACCCTAGATGAGTTTTGGAAAGAAGACTATATGCCTGCTCTTAAGATGAGAATCTCCAAATCATCATGGCAAAAAGAAGTCCTCCACTTCAACCTTAGAATCAGCCCTCAACTTGGAAACCGTCCCTTAAAAGAAATCACGGCAGAAGAACTTGAAGATATGATTACAAAAATGAGATCAGAAGGACTAGCTCCCCGTACGCAAGAATATGCATTAGGGACCTTTAACCGTATTTGGAAGTATGCAGCAAAAAGGAAACTAGTAAAAGCAAGTGAAAACCCTGCGCCCGATGTGCATATCCAAAAAGTGAATAACACTCGAACTCGAATCCTTACGCCAGACGAACTTTCCTCAATCCTTCAATACCTCTCGGTATCAGATTCTTCAGCCCACGACATTTCAACATTTTGCGCTTTTACTGGATGTAGATTTTCTGAAGCTGCCAATCTCAAATGGGAAAATATTGACTTCCAAAGACAAACAGCCTTTTTCACTAAAACCAAAAATGGTGATTCAAGAGAAATTCACCTCGAACCAATCCTTATTGACCTCATAAGAAATAGAAACCCTGGCAACACTGGCGCAACTGTCTTCACAAAAAAAGATGGCTCTCCATACAAGGAGCCTCCCAGCGCCTTTAAAACTGCTGCCGATAATCTTGGATTCAATACAAACCGTAATCCACGAGACAAAGTCACAATGCATACTCTAAGACATACTGCCGCAACGTATGGTGTTCGAAACAATACTTCCGTGAAAGATATGCAAGATATTTTTGGCTGGAAAACTCCAGCAATGGTGTTCAGGTATGCTAAAAGTGACGAAAACACAAAGAGAACCGCCATGAAAGGGATCTCTAACGCTCTATCCAAAAACAATGAAAAAATTATTCAAATAGAGGAATCAGCATGAACAAATCTAAAATTTCAATCCAGCAGGCAAAGAAACTTATAGAAGTTGAACTAAAAAGATCACCTCCAACAAGTGACGGCCTTGAAAGATGGAAAAAAATTCTAATCTTACGTACAGGGATTATTGCTAAAACAAAAGGAGGACGAACCACTTATCCATATCCAATCGGAACGACCTCAGAGGACCTTTTAGCTTTCTTAGAAAATAAAGATACCCCTTATACAGAAATTAAATTTACTGCACATAACACCTCAGATTTATTAGCACTTGCTAAATATGATCGACACGCAAAGGAGGCTACTCATAATTTAATTGAAATAATTTTAAAACAAGATGATACTCTACCAACACCTCTACTTCTATTTTTGAACGAATCAGCAAGACCTAACACAAAACCAAAATCTTCAAAAAGAGGACCTCACTATTCTCAAAAACTTTATCGAAATATTATTATCGCAGATTGCCTTGAAATTTTATATCTAGCAGGTTACTTCCCCATGACGAAAAACACTAGCTATGCGGGTGATGACTCAGCTTGTCACCTTATAGTAGAGGCACTGAAACCTTTTGCTATCCGAATTGGGTATGATG
>JAJFMC010000199.1 GCA_021772365.1 Chlamydiota bacterium | reverse complement strand
AAATGAGACTTCAACTCCAACTCTGAGGTGGATTTTTCAGATGATGGAAGGTGTAGATTTACTGTTGATTGAAATTGACGGCACAGTTCGACAAGTGATAGGAGGCCTTACGAGCATGAGAAAACGGATAATTGCTTGTTTTCCACTCTCGGTCCAGAAAATATACGAGTTGGAAGCATGATCTGCTCAATGTGGGTTCTTAAACAACAATTATAAAGTTTTGGTGATTGTCCTCTTAGAAATGAAAGAGCTTTTGCAAACCGGTTCAGGATATCACCCTTACCTTCACTGAATTTTGAAAAGTTTATTACCCAACCTTTGAATACTATAGCAAATTTTTTAACATTATCTTCAAAAGTCGCGATGAGTAAGTCTTTAACTTCCTGGTTACTTTTAGATGTAACAGCTTCGATCAGATCAATACATCGCAATGAATATAACGAACTGTACTCACTTATATGTAGAACACAATATATACTGTTCTTAAGATACTCTGGCCCTTTGTCTTTATCCTCCCAAAGTGTATGTAAGAGATGGAAATGACTTTCCTCTGAAAAGGTGTCTCTTATCCCCCAAATTTTATCTCGCAATTTGAGTGCAACTTTTTTTTCCACCCCATGATGACATTTTCTTATATAATATTTAAAAAAATCTCCAGTAACATATTTTTTTGGATACTCTTTCCAGCCCGAGAAATTATCACTATCATCATCGGTCATAGGGGCTAAGTTAAAGATGATAGAATTATTACAAGGAAATTGATTTGAAAATCCCGAATTTATCGTCATAGCACACCAATCTTATATAGATAAAATAACAAAGTTAACCGCAAAATATAACTTGGATAAATTAAAAAGTCAACACATTTAATCAACAAACAAACTAAAAAAAGAACAATTATGAATAAATACCACTGAAACATGAAACTATGAGATACTATTAATTAAGTGTATCTGTTCAGGCAATATCGTCAACTTTAAGGACCTCCCAGCAGGGAGGAAAATTGTTAGCCCTTTTATTTCCTGCCCGTTTTGTCTCCAAATTGAAGTGTTATATTCAATGAATTGCAGCAGGTGGCGATTTCTTAGTCTGCGTGATTAATCAATATTTTTCACAGAATGGATAGGATTAACATGATAGGCTGGATAAGATAGGATATCACTATCTTGATAAACCCAGGTGTAATTCGGTAGACAAATTAGGCTTCGAAAGCAGTGAAAGGGCTTAAGTTGACGGCATTGAGTGAACAGATACGTATCGTAGCCCCCCCCCATATTTACGTTGTGTAAACATATGGTTAATATTACGTAGGAACATTTACGGAAAAAACCCCCTTGACAAATAAATAATTGACCATCTACAATATTAGTTATTATTTATTCATTTAAAGTGGTCCAATGATTAAAATTTTAAACAACAAACTATTACTCCCTCTATCGGTCATTCTTGGTATTATCGTCGGATATTTCAATATCCATACGATAAACGTCACTGCGGAGGTTGCTTCCGAACTATTCATCAATCTACTGAAGCTTGTAAGTCTTCCCATTATCTTTCTGTCAATCGTATCGACTGCATCAGGTATGGAAAATATGCTCGAGCTAAAAGATCTAGGGAAACGGGTTGCCCGTTACACGATAATCACAACACTGATAGCCGCATCTGTTGCATTGGGTTTATTCGTTTTGGTCAATCCTGTACGCTCACAACTGACGGGTATCGAAAATTACACAGAAACAGCACAAGGTAGCTACTTTACCTACCTCATGAAGATTGTACCTTCGAATTTTTTGGAGCCTTTTGTCCAAAACAATGTCATCAGCGTCCTCTTTTTGGCGATGTTATTGAGTTTAGCAATCCTTGCATTACCGGATGATAGCCGTTCAACACTTCATACCTTTTTCAAAAGCCTGTACGCTGCTGTGATGAAAATTACTTCATGGATCATCAAGTTAATGCCTATCGGAATCTGGGCTTTCACTACATTATTTGTTAGGGATCTACAAAAGGGAATGGAAGTACAAAACGTTGTCTGGTACCTAGTCGTTGTCGTCGCAGCAAATATTGTTCAAGCTGTCATTATCTTACCGATATTCCTTAAAATGAAAGGCATCCCCCCACTTCGAAGCTTCAAAGCGATGCTTCCCGCTCTTTCCGTAGCGTTTTTCAGTAAATCATCAAGTGCTGCGCTGCCAATGGCCGTAAAATGCGCAGAAGACAACATGGGTGTCTCTAGAAAAGTTGCGGGATTCTCACTACCTCTCTGCACAACGATTAATATGAATGCCTGTGCGGCATTCATCCTGACGACTGTTCTTTTTGTGTCGATGAGCCACGGGATCACTTTTACACCGTTAGAAATGGTGACTTGGATCTTCGTCGCAACGATTGCAGCCATAGGAAATGCGGGTGTGCCGATGGGATGCTACTTTCTCGCCAGCGCTTTTCTTGCCGCGATGAACGTTCCCCTCAATATCTTGGCGATCATCCTGCCATTTTACACGATGATTGATATGCTGGAGAGTGCGATCAACGTATGGTCAGACTCTTGCGTCACTATAATGGTGCAGCACGACCTTGAAAAGGCTGGGGCTCAAGAACCTATAGGTGAACCACAGGCAGTCACTCAATAACTTTTGCATTAATCCCCTACACCCTCTTAAAATGTAAAGTAGGCAAACCCTCGAACATATACAGATGTTTATTCTGGCACCATTTTTGCTTGAAAGAAAGTCTAATACTAGGAGATGATGATTCCCCTAGGCATGAGAAACCAGCAACAAAGGGACCTTCATGACTGCGCATCACCACGGAATGCACTGCACTGACTACCAGTTCTTTAAATCAAATAAGTATGACGTATTGAAAAGTCTCGGTGCAGAGAGGGTTTTGAAAAGTCTAAAACGTATGCTGCTGATACGTAATTTCGAAACTCGAGCTGAAGTGGCGTATCTTCAAGGGAATATCGGTGGTTTTTTTCATTCATATATTGGTCAAGAAGCCATACAGACATCTGCTGTCGAAGCTATCGGTCAGTCAAATTGGTGGGTCACTACTTACCGTTGCCACGCACTAGCGCTCCTACTAGGAGTCACACCTAACGAAATCATGGCCGAGCTATATGGCCGAGCCACAGGAAATGCTAAGGGTAGAGGCGGATCGATGCACCTGTTTACCGACAGGTTCCTCGGTGGCTTTGGTATTGTCGGAGGGCAAATACCTATTGCTACTGGGGCTGCGTTCTCCATTAAGTATCAGAAGAAAGAAGGTGAAGTGGCCATTTGTTTCCTCGGCGACGGTGCCGTCGCTCAAGGAGCATTTCATGAATCCTTGAACTTAGCATCTCTTTTTGAGTTACCTTGCATTTATGTGATTGAAAATAACTTATGGGGAATGGGTACAGCAGTTGACCGTGCGATCAGTGTCAATTATCTTGCTGAAGACAAAGCTCCCGGGTACAACATGAAAGGCTACACCTTCGACGGAATGGATTTTTTCAACTGTTTTGCTGGATTTCAGCATGTGCACAAAGAAGTACTGGAGACACAAAAACCTGTGTTGGTTGAGGTCGTAGCGGAGAGGTTCAAAGGTCACTCTATTTCCGACCCAGGCCTTTACCGTTCAAAAGAAGAACTCAAAGAATGCATGAAAAGAGACCCTCTGTTTTTGATGAAAGAAACACTGGTTCAAAAGGG
>JAJFMC010000198.1 GCA_021772365.1 Chlamydiota bacterium | reverse complement strand
TCATTCAAAACATCAGATTGACCAAGTTTCTCTTCGACATCTTTCAGCCGTTCTAGTTTCGCTAAAACTTTTTGTTCCATGATCAATCTGACGCTTCGTTAAATCTATTTTTTCTTTGTCGCTTTTTTCTTGGTCTCTTTTTTAGACTTCTCTTCTTTGCTATCATCGCCTTCGTCTTCTTCTTTCTTCTGAACAGGCTTAGCAGCGTAACGCTTACGGAACTTATCAACACGTCCTTCGGCATCAACAAACTGCTTACTTCCTGTAAAGAGAGGATGTGAAGCTGAAGAGATAGCTACACGACAAACAGGGTATTCTACACCTTCGAAAACTTCTCTTTCGTCAGTTCTAAGGGTTGAACCACAAATAAACTTGTGTCCTGTCGCTGAATCGACGAACAACACTTTCTGGTATTCAGGGTGAATTTCTTTTTTCATTGAATTCTCCAATTACAAATAATCTTTCATTATTGTTTCATAGGTTATTCCATCTAAAATAGTCTTTTTTTGGTTAAAAAACAAGTCTTTTTAAGGACTAAAACATCAAAAATTCATGGAAGCCTCGATTAAAGGAAAAGTTCGCTTGGTGAAAAGGATTGTTTGCGTGGTGTTTGAACGCAGGGAACCCATGGAACGCGGAGGGTGCAGAGGGAGGTGAAATTGTTGTGAGGTGATAGAGGTTTGCGTGGTGTTTGAACGCAAACCTCCATCCCCTTCGCAACGCTCTCCGCTCCCCCCTTGTTCTACACGCCTGGGAGATCGCTATGTCTCACATGTTACTTAATCCCCCTTAGAACCTGTCGCGAGAAAACTAAAAAGCCCCCCTGATAAGTACGTTTTCTTCGCACCTTCGCTATCTACAGGTCTGTGGGATTCGTCAACCCAAAACCTCGTAGTGACAGCTTGTTTCCCAATATACGAGGACTTACTGAACGAGCTCGTTGACACACAACCTGTCTGCACACGCACATCGTGCTGGAAGATACTATTCCCCTCAATTTGTGCATAAGACACCAACGCATCATTTAACAGCTCAGACGCTTTTTTGGCGATTCCAGTAAGCAATGTATCGAGTCTGGTATAGTCTATTTTCGGTTTGATTTCATGGAGTTGAGCTTCCTCCATGACAACAGATTCTTTTAGAAGACTGTCCATTTTAGGACCGGATGCCCCTGGAATAGCATTACGAATGTTCATAAGGACAGATTGTTCTGAATCTGAACCTACAGGGATACATTGCCAAAATATCGAAGTCATTGGACTTTTGAATGAACATTCTACATTGATCTCATGTGGGTTATTTTTCGTCGGTAAAGCAATAACGGGTGTCGTACATTGCTTTTCAAAATAGTTACCTATGATACCAAATACTTTATCTCTTATGGAGCTTGCTATAGCGTCACTTTCTTCATTGATTTTTTCTTCCCATTGAATCCAAAGAGCTTCATGCTCCTGTACAAGAGCTGTTAAGCCTTTTGTTTCATTAGTTGCTACAGTCATGTCTATCCTCCTTTGCAATTGGTTGACATTCGGCGCCATCATACTGATGAGGTTAAATTACCGCTAGAAAAATAGATTCATTGAAAATATTGTTATGATAATTAAGCTCGACTTTGTACATTTTCTAAACTCATCTACTGAGAGAGGTAAAACCTAATAAAAAATCATTTGTAAAAATAGTTAAAATGAATATAATTTCTCTGGAAATGAACCCGTGAAATATTATTTTACAATATGATAAATGAAATTTATGACAATCGTTTAGAGGCAGAACCAGTCGTTTTTAGTCGATCAGCCCCACAATTTTCTAGCCAGGTAGCACACCGCCTGGCACAGAATAATGAGTTTTTTTTATTTTCACACTCATTATTCGATACTTTGGTCACCACCAAAGGAAGCGTTTTTCAAATTGAAGAGAGAATCATCAAACCTCTCCTATCAAAAAGAGCAAACAGAGAAGTCTACAAAATCATCAAAACATTCAAAAAAACTTTTAAAGAAGAACTCAAGACAATTAGAAATCGTGGTTGGCATTCTCTATGTAAAAATTTAGATGACAAAATAGTAAGCACACGTCCTCCTCACCACTATTCATTTGAAGGTATCCGCAATTCAGCCAATGACCTCGTCAATGAAACCGTCTATTCCATAGCTAATATTTTTCACCTGTATAAGGCAACATTTAAAGCCTGTGGAACGGTCGGCCCATTTTCTGATGTCGACTATTCCGTAACTTCGATTCTTAAGAATGAGATCATTCCGACTGAAGATGCGGTGACTTATCAGTGCATACGTGACCTGGTGAATATTCGATTATTTCGCGGACTGTCCTGCAGGCTTTTCGACACGCAGAGCTATATTCCTCACATCTGCTCTCATAAATTAGAAGATAATATTTTTACTGTTAGGGGAAATCACATATATGTGGCATTTGAGATAACGCTATGCCTTTTGCACGCAAAAATTCTCTATCGACAAACTCCCGAAAAATTTATAGCTCTACAAAAAAAATATGCGAAAATCGCTGAACCCAATCTTTGCAACAGCTATATGGCTATGTTCTCAGCAATCAACGAGTGGCGCGATAAACTCGACGAGGATATATATCGGCAAGTTCTTCGCGATCAGGGTGTGGATGATCATATCGTTTCTAAAGCTCATGATATCCTTAATAATGATCCAGGAGCGTATAAACGGGCAATGCTTGCTTATACCCTCCCGATAAAAATAATGATTGCCCGTGAAGCAGAAGCTCATGAACGAAAAATGAAAAGCTACCGAACCCTTCTCGATGGTCAAATAGTCTATCAACACATTTCCATTGAAAGATTTAAAACTGTACTCGAACAGGGAACCTTCGCTTTTATGATCCGGTATTCCATGCTAAAGTCCCTAGAGGATGAAGCGACACTTTCTTCATCGGAAGGCACAGTCACCCTGGAAGCTGACGACAGCCAGAAGCATCAACTAGATATACAAAAAGCGAAACGACGATTTTTAGCACGAAGTACCAGCATGCCGGTCATCCAGAGAGCTGCATCACCAATCCTTAGATCTCACGAAAATAAAATTGCCAATGAACTGACTCCAAATAAATACAAAGCTCCTTTAATTCAAACCTTGAAAATTGCTGCTTTTGAAGAAGTCTTTCAATTTGACCAACTGATCAGTAAGTACCTGAAACTTCATGATGACAGAAAAGCGCAGCAAGGTGCCATTATCGCAGGAAAATATGCGTTTCGAAATACACACAACAACTTGCGTGCCCTCCACCAGTATCGTGCGGAGGCTACCAAAAAACACCGAAATCTTTCAAGTGAGTTTATCCGTCTGGAGCGAAGAACTCACAATCTTGCGAAAGTATCAAAAGCTCTGGAGCGATGTAAAAGAAAACAGACCCTATCTAAGGAAGTCCTTCTCGAACTTCTTTCTTTACGGATAGCATCAACAAAACAATCTCATGGCGGGCCTTTCGGAAAAGGTGCCATATACAGAAAGTTGGATGAATTATTTTCTGAATACGAACGCTTAGGTGGCAGCATCGGAGAGCGGTATATGGATATTCGCATCAACAAAAGACGCCGCTTTAATCACATCGTAGAGAAACTTTCTAGTGCGGGTTTGATCGATACTTTACCATCAGCAACCACCTCAATACTTGTACCGAAGGATCCCGATGTAGAAAAACTCCTCCGCGCTTGGACTGGATCGAATAGGCTAAAAACTACAAACAAAGATCTTAAACAGATTTTTCAAGTGCAAGATTCATTCACACTGTTCTACCAGAGTCTACAAAATCATGAAGATGTCGTCGCCTTTCGTGACGAAGTCGTACAAAACGATTTCGAAGTGATGATGTTCTTGTTGTCAAAGGGTAAGGTGCTAACACCTTTCGCAGTTAAAGAGCACATTAATTTCCTTGAAATCTGGGAAGACGCCAAAAAGCGTGTTGCTCATGTAAGTATTGAAAATATGTGACCAATATCCGTTATTAGATGACTTCCTAGAATATCCTGTTCATCCTGTAAAGCTAATATAAAAGAAATTGACATGATAAGAAGACTCCTTACCCCTCTCCCGCGTCTTCGCGTTAACCATATCTCGATAAATTACCCTCAAGAACATTTAAAAGTTAATGTTTCACGCGGAGATACAGACATACTTTTACCCATAACTTTTTTTGACAGAAATTCTTAAGTCGTGCTTTCAGTACTCGATGGGTTAGTTTGCTCATTTTTCTGATGAAACCAAAAAAAAATCTTTATGTAAATTAAAAAAATAATTAGACATTAGTCAGCTAAGCATTACACAAGACTTTACATACCTAGACACATAACAAGGAGCGTTTCATATGACTATCTACGATAAACAACAACTTTCCACCTCTCCATTTATGCAACCGCAAAAATTAGACATGTCAGATGATGACGAATCCTCCCCACCACAACTACGCATGAAAAGAAAGATCGATGAGATTTCACAGGGATCCTTAGGGTTTACTAAAAAGCGACAAAAGACCACCCATGACTACGTGCTTAAACGTATCGACGCCCCACAGGTGATGACGCGCGACGACGCCTTCCAACTGGGCCTGCGTCACACATCGACAAAAATACAAAAAATTGTCGACAAACTATCTAAAGAAGAACGCGAAGATCTGGGCATCACCAAAAGAGATTTAGAAGTCGAGTTGACGCGCACAGAAACAATGCTGTCCGATGAAGAGTGCTCACACATCGAGACCGTCGGCAAAACATACTCGCAAACGCTATCAAGCCAACTTCTAGAACTCACCGCCATCTGTAAACAAACGAAAAAAACACACCCTGAAGAGGGCGAACGCATCCTTTCCTTTGCCAACAGTATCATCGAAACGTTGCCTAAGCAGGTCGATAAGAAATCACAAACGATAACAGATGAAACGCCTGAGGAATTCCTAACGATTGCAAAAAGCTACTTCGAGAAAATTAGTAGCGCCATGGGAATCATCATCCCGGAAACCGCCGTCAAAGAATACGCTGCAAAACTCTACGAGGTGTCGCAGCATACTGAAGAGGAACTCGATCAGGAAAAAGACGATTATGAGGAGAACACTGAGAAAGAAGCGGGAATTTCTCGT
The DNA here is from genome assembly GCA_021772365.1 of Chlamydiota bacterium. GTDB lineage: Bacteria > Chlamydiota > Chlamydiia > Chlamydiales > Criblamydiaceae > JAJFMC01. The sequence goes on along the minus strand of JAJFMC010000198.1, from coordinate 6,610 downwards.
GTCCTGAGCAACCTACTTTTCCTTGCCGACAACGACCTCTCCATTGCAGCTTCTTGTCTGAAATCGCCAGATCTTGAAGTGTGTAGAGAAGCTCTAATCAACAGATCCCACAAACAGATGGAGGGTGTCAGAGAGCGGATCGATAACTACGAAACTCTACTCAAACATACTGCTGTCCACGATATAGGCCAATCCCTCAACCACTATACATGCATAGAAATCGCCAAACACCTACTGCTCAGCAACGGCAGCTTTAATATCGCTTTTGTCGACGATGTCATAGACGCTCTCATTCCGGAAACACTAGAGAGTACGGAAGCGATCAAAACAAGCTACTACCTCCTTGGAAACCTCGCTGCAAGTCCTCTAGGAGCGATGAAAATTTACAAGGCAAAAGTCCCCAAGGACAAAAACGTACCATCGAATGACCTGGTTAGAGCGACGATGTGTATCGACAGAAACACCCCTATTTCAGCACGTGATGTCCAAGTGACCATCCTCAGCGGCCTCATCGAAAACGTCCGGCAAGCAAAGGTAGGTTCATGTTTTGCTACTGCGTGGCTGATCACTCTCCTCCACAAACACATCGACATGGTCGTCGAGGATTTTACCGACTGTATATACGAAGGTAAACTCACGCGTCGTATCGACCATGAAACAAAAAAACTACCTTTCCAGCTCAGAACTTCTAGAGAAGGATTAGATATCACACTGACCATCGATACCCGTGGGTATTTGATCAGAAAACAGAGTTACGATAAAAATCCGGACGAAATGAAAAAAGAGCCGAAACCGACGGGTAAAGCCTATATATGGGAAGTCCCCGGCATCGTCGCCGCCTGCCGGGCGCTTGGATATAACAACGCAAGAGGGATCGTTTCAAGGGGTCTTCGTGAAATCAATTCGCTTACTTTTACACCTAAACAACTCCTCGCCATCATTGCCAAGTACTCGCACGAAGAAGATAAACGTACCAGTCACTACACGCGGACGACAAAAAAACTCGATCTCGAAGAACACGTTAACATCGCACAGTATGCGTTTGGTGTTCAGACTCGCCACGCCCTGCATAGTGCGTGGGAGCAGATGGCTGCTTCTTCGGTATCATACCTCTGCTCGCAATTTGCTATGTCGCTGTGGGTATACGATTCTTTGAAAGATTCTCTCACTCCACGCCCTCCTGCACAAACGGACCACCGCTCTTTCCACCGCTATAAAAATAAACTGATGGACGAGATCCTGTTACCTATGATTTCCAGGATGCGCTACCGATATAACCATTATATCGAAGATGACAAACGTTTCTTCGAAGGAAACAAAGGCGTTCATGGCATCGGATTCTACGGCTATGAGCTCTGCGATACTGGACTTCCTGAAGATTTCGAATACAGTGCAGAAATTGCCAAGACACTAAAAAAAGAATCGTCGCACCTCTTTTACAAGTCTTTTCAGGAATACCTCCCTGAGCACGACTGGAAAAAAGTCGGTAAAGATGGATTCCAAGCATTCATCCAAGACGTCATTCGCCAAACGGTAACACATCTACAGTCACAGGAAAAAGGAGCCAACAGGAAACATGCGATAGACATGTGGGAAAAAGTCGCCGAGCAATTCTGTAAACAGGTTGGATCCCATACATTCCTCACAAAAGTCACTGAAAACCTGTTTGGAGCGCACTACCGAAACGCACAGCGAAAGGAGTTCAAAATCAACGAATTCACCTGCCAATCGACACCATGGCAACTCCGCTGGGGAGGCAGTCCTACTGAAGTGATCAAATCACTATACGGCTACAAAAAAGACCTTGTCGGTATGTATAAATACACAGGATCTGCCCCCTCAGTCCTAGCATGGAGAATCAATTACTGCCGCCGGCAGCCTGATTTTATCAAAGAACAGTTCAGCAATCCCTATTACACAACTGTGGTCGTCAATCCACCACATGCCTATGTGTTCCGTCCGGGATTAAAGCGCTTCCAGGAAGCGATCAATAGCAATATCCCTGCTCCAAAGTGGATTCACAGCAATATTGTTCAGCCAGGTGAAGACATTGCAAACAAACGGTTGAAGATCCGCACAAGAAATACACTCATAGAATATATCGCCGACAATCAATGGATTAAGCCATGCTATCAAAAACAAGACCTGCAGCGTCAGGAGCTGACAAGGCTTTCGAAGAAGAAATTCGATGAAATCCTGTCAAGCACTCCCAATTTATATAGCGGCACTGTTGAAGAGTTTCGCAACAAAATAGTTCGTGCCGTCGTGCTCGCTAGAGCAGCCGACCCCGTCGTTGGCAAACGCAATCATATTTGGGAGCAACGTTTTGCTACGGCCTTGAGGAATAAAATTCTCGCTGTTGTCGATTGGGGTGATCCTATCACTAAAGAGACCGCTTCGGCGATCATCGACTTCGCACGTAACCGTCGCGACATCGTGGAGCTATCAACGGCAGGAAGAGAGAAATTCATACAACTTATGGCCGAAGCACCCTATGGCCTGTCAGTCCAGGAGTTCCGCAAAACTCTCGTCGATCATATTACAGCCATCCGCAAAGAAGGGATGGGCATCTCTAAGGTGGATAGCGAATGGATCGAGAAAATCACACAGCATCTTGACAACAAAATTTTCGAGCTGCTACCTGAGAAAGAACGCGAAGCACTGATCGCCTCCGGACTCGTCACCGACGATCCCAACTGGTGCGATGGCGTGCACTCGCTGTTCTTTATGTGGGTGGTAAATCCCGGCACAGGAAAGCTTGAACTCTGCCGTTATAATAAGGATCTACAGAACGTTGAGTTCATGCATCAAGGGATCTGGTTCCCGAAGAAAAAAGGGTACTATTGGTCTTTACCGAAGAATTATGTGACATTCCATGGTGCCCCGACCTTCAATGTGAAGAAGTTCACCGGTATATAGTGATGTGTGTGTGGTGAAGAGGTTCGTGAGGTGTGAGGTGTATAAAGTTATTCACTCCTTCTGCGCTCTCAGCTTTCAAACACCCGCAAACTCCAATCACCTAGTAAAATGCATGTAAATACACTTTGATTAAAGGGTGTTCGAGGTGTTTGAGCGCAAAGAACGCGAAGGGCGTGAAAAGATCCTGTGGTGATAAAAGTCGTTAGCGAAGCTAGTGCTATAGAGTAAGGAAGCGAGCTTGCGAGCTACCTTACTCCACAATAATAAGCTTTTAATCCATGAAGATTTCTATTGGTGCGTTAGGATGGTTATAAAAAACCCGAGGGTAGCTCCAGATATTCGAGTGTAGCAGAACGACTTGTTTTAAATTTTTTATTTTATACACTTCTACCGGAATAATTTGCATGTTAGAAATACATAGGTTTAATATAACTACTTTGTCGAACGTCTCTGAGTCATTCTGCATCCATTGTCTGATCTGATCAGCTGTCCCCTTCACCCCCTCTTTTCCAACCAAAGGAGAAATATGCTCCCAAAGCAATACTAAGTTACGATCCATTATCTCTTTAATAAATGGTCCATTAATGAAACGAGCCAACTGAATGCATTTGTGAAGAGCTGAATCCATCTCTTTGAAAGCACTTTTGTCAGTTGTTTTTTTAAAAAATTTTCTCAATCGATCATCAAAGTAAAACTGCTCAACCATTTGGTCATAAGCATTCTTTAAAATAGTAGCGCCTAATTTTTTTATGCAAAAAGAAGGAATTATATTGTCTTCACGCAAGTCTTTAACGGCTACTATTAACCGCCTCGACGGTATAAATTCCACAATCTTCTGAATCTCATCCGCCAATGTTTTCTTAAGGTCTTCCGATTGATTGGCCACTTGGACAGCCTGAATTTTACATGGCCTCTGATTTTCAGAAATTCCCTCACTCCCCTTTCTTTTCATTCCTCGACCATCTTGAGCCCCTTGCACAGGATTTAAAGTGGTGTTGTCTATTCTTGAAATTGTCATGCTTACCTCCACATTGATGTTAAAGAATCTTTTGCGAGCAGTACAATTTACCACGACATCACGAATTTGTACAGCTTATAGATAAGATTACTATCTAATAATGTTTACTATAACTATTTCCACTACTACCATCACAATAAATACAATTTGTATTATTAATAACCATAACACCAAACTATACTAAACTTGACAGTACCGAAAGAAAGCCGGAGGGTCATAATGTCATCCCCGGAAAGCTCGATCATGCAGGCGTGTTAGTCGTCCAAGTGAAAGAGAACGGTGTCGATCATCAGGCTGCAAGTTCAAGTTCTTAAATTCGCGAAGTACAAGCGGTGAGGCGTTTGCTAGGTGTTTGAGCGCAGAGAACGCAAAGGACTCTGGGGGAAAGTTGTAATACCCCCCATTGAAACTCCTCACCTTAAAAGACTCAAGGTGAAAATTAATAAACGCCCCACTGCTGAACTCATGGCATAAAAACTAACACTCCTGATTACTATCCACTACTGTAACTAATCAGTTATCATCCTGTTACTTGGGTGTTTATATCCTTGTAGGTAATAGAGTACCTTCACCGCCAGCTCGTTTAATGTCATAACTTCGCCATTTTGGTGCTACCTTCTTTTGAACCACCTTAATATTTTTTTTGAAATTTTCCCAAAAAACGAATATATAGAGGTTATTGCAAAAAGAGTTGAAGCTGTTTTCTAGAGTTTTTTTTGACTCGCAAGGGGAGGAGTTCGTAGCCAACCATGCGTTGTTTGCAAGAACGAGCCCCAAGCGAGGTGGAAAAAGGCCTAGAAAACAGCCCAGATATTTTTACAATTCCCTCTATAGATTACTTCAACAACTATAGATGAACCATTGAAAATGAGAGTATACCATATGTTTAAGCAGATACAAGCGTTCATCATCATACTTCCTTTTGTAGCTTTTGCAAATGAAGGCCAAGGCTCACTTCACGAAAAACGCATGGAAAGACAAAAAGAAGTCGTTCAGGTGAAGTCGAATGTTATGAAATTTTGTGATGAAAAGCCTATACCTAAACAATTAATAAATAATGACGAATTAAAATACAACAATTTACGAGCATGTTACGGCAAGGGGTTGAAACATGATTCAACCGGCTTTATCAATAAAGAATCGTTCCACTCATTAATAGCTGCTCTAAATTCAAATACCCCCGAAAAATTTGAGGAAATTCATATTGGTGAAGGCGGAAGAAAGTTAAAGAATCCTCAAGGAGCCCTCCCCTTTTCTCTAGCTGCAAATGATGGCTGGATAAATACTATCAAACCAGCACCTGAATTCCATTCAGCAGAAACAGCCTCTGAAATGGTAGAACTTTACTGGTCAGTATTTGCACGGGATACTCCATTCAATGGTTTTGAGAGGGACCCAACCGTCGCTCTCGCAGTTAAAGAATTAAATAAATTGTCAGATTTCAGAGGTCCGAAGGAACGTGGAAAGGTGACACCCACAACATTTTTAAGAGGTATGACGAAAGGGGATTTAATTGGACCATACATCTCCCAATTTCACTACCAAACAATACCAACCGGTATCTTTATGCAATCTCCGATGCAACCCGTTCCTGTTGCAGGAAGAACAAATGACTACCTGGTTACTTTTGAAGACTGGTTTAAAGTCATTAATGGTGGTGTTACGGGTGAAAAGACAAAATTTAACAAGAACAAACACTTTATCAGAACTCCCAGGGATTTAGCTGAATTTGTTCACAGAGACTACCCGGGACAGGTATTTTTTAATGCATTGCTCTTGCTTCATTCCTATGGTTCGGAAGCCTTAGATTCGAATAACCCGTATCTATCAAGCCAAAATCAAGACGGCTTCGTATCGTTTGGTCTTCCCCATGCACTTGAACTGTTAGCTGAAGCAATTGAGGAAAGCTTAAAAGCTTCGTGGTATCAGAAGTGGGAGGTCAACCGAAGGCTTAGGCCTGAGGAATTTGGATTTTACCTCCAAAAGCAGCTTGTAGACCAGCAGCCCATGGGCATTCATGAAGATCTATTGCAATCTAGTGTTCTTGAAAAGATCTTCGATATCTATGGTTCCTATTTATTACCTCAGGCATACCCTGAAGGTTCTCCGATACATCCATCATACCCAGCGGGTCACGCTACCGTAGCGGGTGCATGTGCAACCATTCTCAAAGCATTTTTTAATGAAAATACGATGGTCAGAGCCCCTATTAAGCCTGATATTACGAATACAAGATTGATCCCTTATAATGGAATGTTGATGGTTGGTGATGAGCTCAATAAGCTTGCATTTAACGAAGCACTTGGTAGGGATCATGCAGGAGTCCATTTTCGAAGTGATAGTACTGAAGGGATATATCTTGGTGAGAAAGTTGCCATTGACGTGTTAGAAAGTAATGCATTCTTAAATGCTGAAAATTTCAAAGGTTTTAACCTTACAAAATTTGATGGAACCAAAATCAAAATAGGTGGTGCTAAGCCCCCGATTACTACCCCATGAACAAATGTAGATAGTTTGTTTTTTAAATGTAAGTATATTACCTTATAATTAGTAGTTCACTTCGGCGTAATATTACATAAAAAAGGAGGAAACATATGAAATTTGGGGGATATCTTCTTAATCTTTTTTTTATCGTTTCTCTAACAGATTGGAACTCATTTATGTGTATTCTTA
>JAJFMC010000197.1 GCA_021772365.1 Chlamydiota bacterium | reverse complement strand
TTTAGCAGAGAATGCTGGCAGTCCGCGGGTGAAAAACCACCCTTTCCACCCATCCAGCGATAAATCGAATGCACTGGGCAATTGTTCGTTTGGCAGGACTTTTAATGCTGAATCTTTCATAAAACGTTAATATTCATAGTTATTCAAAGATAACATTATCAACAATTTTTGAATTTTTGTCCACCATTCTTACTAATTCTTACTAATACCCAAAAATATCGATGGCGATATAGGGTCCCTGTAGCCTCAAATCGCTATTCGTCTGCCCCAGACCGGTCAACAACACAGGAAACACTCTGTTAATGCTGCGGTAATATTCACTAAATTGATATCCCAATTCAATCTTAAATGAGAGGCAATTTTTCCATGAACAGGTGTAGAAAAGTCCAGCTTTAAGATCGACAACTGGAATGATCCATTGGGTACCACGAATACTCAAATTATTAAATGTCTCCGTCTCACCTTCACCAATACTCCCAATGTTTTTTTGATTTAGCTTCGACTTCACACTGCCGACGAGAAGTGCGAGGTTTAAATGCGCGGCCAATCCGAAATTTTTATTGCAAAGAGTATATTCGGGATCGAGCCCAAATATTGGCCCAATTCCTGACATCATACTTTTTTGACGGTTTGTTTTTGTTGTTGAGGTCAGAGGGGGAACTCCATCGAAATACCCATTATTTTGCGTTCTATCCAAATCTGCATAGCGCATCCCTACATAAGTGTAAATGTTAAGTTCACGGCAAGGTTGAATATATTTTCCTGCAATGATATCAAACTGATTGATCTCATAGCCAATCTTAGAGCTCACATTACCATATCTAACATCTGTAGGCCCACTGGCATTAACACTTTTGATCTCTTGATTATCTTTAGCTGTTGTTGATGTAGATGCTGTAGAACTATAATGGAAATATCTTGCGCGAAAGTCTAGGTTACATGGCAGTCGGTAGCCCAAATAATATGACCCAGCCCAATTGTGTGAGGGGGTAGCACTTAGCCATTTGTCTTCTTCCCCATTTACGTAGACAAGGGCATAGTCTAGATCTTTATTACTCGGTGAAGCCACTAACCATGAGTTGGTCATCCCACCAAAAAATCCGCATGGTGGGTGGCAAGAGGTAGACACATAATCGGTAATTAGCTTTGACTCCCGGCACACAGGGTTATCGATCAAGGATAGGTAGACATAAGGACCGCCCAGTCCTAGGTTGCTCGAAGTTTTTATATGTTTAGGATCATCAACATAGACAAACCCGTTTAGTGGGACAGTACGATCTACCGCTTTGAAGTAATAGTCGACTAAGTACCCTACCGATAGCTTGAACCCAATACAGTCTCCAGGTCGAGCATATGTATAGGAAAGTTGTAATCCCGTATTAAAAAATGGGACAGCACGGTGATAGCAAGAACTACTGTCGAACGATCGGTATGTTTCTTCAATATTGATATTTGCAGACGTTTCAGAATCGATATTACCGAAGTATACCCCTCCTCCAAAATGTCCTTCAAAACTTAAAGAGCAGAAAAGAGGATAGCTAAAGTTAAACCCGGCGACAGGACCCACACCCCAATAACAACTCTCTAGTTTACCTGTGAGCTCGGAGCTGTCGATAAGTTCACGAGTTTCGATATCGATGAGTTTAGTATATCCCACATCAAAATCGCGTTTAATCCTTCCGTAGCTTACTCCTACGAAGGGGTTAATTCTGAAGCAACCGTCCACATTAAAGTGATTTCCAACAGTTAGGTCGATTTGATCAATTCGTTGCTTTTCATTCGCATTCGCAGTTAGGAAGCTACCTCCGAGTAAATTCTGAGTAAATTGAAAGGGTTGAGTAGTCAGACCGCCGATATTTTGTTTTTCTTTCGAATCAAAATACAAGTAGTTTAGATCAACGTTCCAATTCGTGCACGGAAAGTAATACCCGATGTTACCTCGATAAGCATTTCTATAATCGGGAGTGAGCTCTAACAGATGGGCAGTCAATTCACCAGGATCTGCTGTAAGAGTAAGTAAAGTCCCATACTGTAGATCACCATCAGTAGATGTTGGCTGTAGGTATAACCAACCGCCTCCTATGTCATACCCTCCACCAAAAACGGGAGCGGTAATGTGTTCTGGACAGCAGCAGGGCTCTGTTCCTACATAGTAAGAGCCTGCGGCTGGTAATGGAGCCAAAATGAAGCTTATGAGGCTTAGTGATTTCCACAACAGTTTAGAAGTGCTCATGGTCGTTTCCTTTTCCGAATATTTTCTTATAGTACCAACAGTTTAGAAAATACTTTGATAAAAGGAAAGCCTTCCGACCTATTTGTTACTAATGAAGGAATTCCAAAAATAGTTGGGCTGTTTTCTAGAGGATTTTTTAGGCTCGTAAGGGGCGGAGTTCGCAGTAAACCAAGCCTGGTTTACAAGAACGAGCCCGATGCGAGGCGGAAAAAGACCTAGAAAACTGCTTCAATTTTTTTTACTATTCCCTCTAACACCTAGCTGCTCTTCCCAATTAATGGATGGGTGATAAACTTCTTCCGCCTTACCATTCCATTGGAGAGCTTGCGAAACCTTATTCACAATAGCTATATCGCTTAAGTCGTCGCAAAGACCATGTTTAAGCAAATACCTAGCATTTGGTAACTCACCCACTACCCGGATCGGCATACGAATCACATAAACACCCATTTCCGCAGCCTCAGTCCGTTGACCCTGATTGCTACCCCAAACTTGTCGTAAACGGTCTTTTTTTGTAACAATATCAAAAGCACCTGAAATGTTGATGCGTTGGCGCCCACTATGGGTAGGAATTTCTTTCCTTACTCCTCTTTTAATCCAGCCATATGTTGGCTTTGTATTGTGTTTAGGTAGTCAGGACGGCTACACTCAAGTTTAGGATATTAGCAGTCATTGGCCTCTTGTTGTTCGTAGTAGTGAACCAAAAGTTGGTTACGCCATTACAACGCCATTACAACTAGTGTCATTCGTGATGGCGTATGCCTGTCTATCTTGTAAAAAACTTGTATTTTTTACTCAGTCCATCGCGGATCTGACTTTACTTGTCGCTCTTTGAAGACGTGGAACAGCGGTGTCGATGCCTGTTTTCACATCAGTGAGGTCTTGATTCTGGCGGTCTAGCTCTTCTCCCATATGGATAGAAAGTTTTTTTATGTCTTCTACAGCTAGAGCAATTTGGTCGATAAGGCTGTCAGTTTGTTTGTCTATTTTTTGGTAGGGCTTTAGTTCTTGAGCTTTTTTCTCTTCTTTTGCCTGCTGTTGTTCACGGTGTCTTCTCGTGATGAATTGTGCCCCTTGAATATCAATTTGCCTTACTGTAGGTTTTTCTACAGGCTTTTTATTTCCAAAGCTTTTGAACCAACTTTGTACATTTCCAAAAAGGGAACTAATGACATCGAGTTTTTTTTCACTTTCGTCGAGGGTCTCGTGAACGACATCAACATTTTCTGCGACACGTTGAATTTGGTCTCCCTGTTCATGGAGTGTTTCTGAACTTTTGACAGCTATTTCATGACTTGTGTGTGCAGATTCCAAACATTTTTTTGCGCACTCATAATTTTCTTGTGCGAGAGAGTTAAGATCTGATTGGTCGAATTCAATCGTCATCTCCTCCTCCGACTGTGGCTTTTTTAAGGGATATGTTCACGTCTTTAACAGTCGTACAGGCAAAACGCCCTACCTGATTGGGTTCTCCCAGAGTATTTGTTCCGATATCATATCCATGTAACAAAGTTCCAAGAAAAATCATTTCCTCATGATACGCTAAGCTCCATGCCGGGCATGTATGGGGTCCGCCTCCAAAAGGAGACCAAGGGAGGTTTGGAAGGAATTTGGGGATGTCTTCCGGAGAGAAACGTTCATGATTGAAAGTGTTCGGATTATCCGGTACCAATGTTTCATGTCTTGCTGCAAAAGTCGGGCATGGGTTGACACGGGTGCCACTTTCGATATACCTTGTTTCCACATCACTGGTATCTGAATGTGTTATCTCTAGTACTAGATCTTTGTTTGCATATCGTCCGAGAGAGTACGCTGGGGTGACCATCCGCAAGCCTTCGACGATAATTTGTTTAATGGTTGGTGATTGTGTAGCTGCTTCACCTACAGTACAGCTTTGTTTATCGATAATCGATTGAATTTCTTTTCTAATTTGTTGCTGTAGTTCTTTGTTTTGTGCACATTTTAGTATCGTATAATTCAGTGCAGAAGCAGTATTTTCTTGCCCACCAACAAATAGTGTTAACGTCATGATCTTGACTTGTCGTTCAGTAAATTCTTTTCCAGAGATCATAGCCTTTACTAAAGAAGAGTCATCAGGATTAACACTTGTGGTATTCATTGCTACATCGACACTAGATTTAAGAACTTCTGCAGCGGTTTCAATCTGTTGTTTAAACTCTTTAGAAATGGATTGGTTGAGAACCATCTTAATCATGTAAACGAGTATGCTGTCGACTGCTTGGCAGATCTCTTCATAAGGACCAGTATGCCCAAGAAAAAGTTTCGACATTTCTGACGTAGCGAATATTTTGCTCTCTTTCGTAACATTAATCGATGGTTCGCTAGATTCGTACCATTTTTGAATGGTAGAATTTGCTAAGGCACTAATCGAGGGAATCACCCTTTTTGCTTGAACAGAACTGAAGTATTGCAGTAAAAATTTACGAAGAGCTTTTGTAGGACCTTTTGAAGCAAGGAGGAGAAAATCATCGTAGGTGATGTCATCATCTCTAAAAATCTCTTGGATAAACTCAATTGTTTTCGAGTCACCCTCACGAATATGAAAGCAAGATTTTTCAGAATTATCGTTGTGGTAGTATTTGAGAATCTCTTTGATAACAACAGGGTGTCTAGAGGTGTAAAATTCTCGTCCAATAATTTTGTGTAGAGAAAGGTAGGGGTCATCATAGATGGTACGTTCTAAGTTAGCGCGAAAATCTAGGTTCAAAACAATTCTGGCGGTATTGTTAGCACGTTCTGCCAGATCTTGCGTTCCGTCACCGAGTTTGGTTAAAATACCACGAGAATTTAGTGCTTCTTTGTGCTCTATCATCTCTTCTTTAGTAGCAGGTCTCAAGCATGCAGTAATATCATCTGGTATTTTCGTAGGATCGCTCTTGAGAATCTTGTAGGGGCACTTTAGATCGTATTTTGAAGTTTCATTTTTCGATTCGACAGTCATTATCTCTCCTCTTGCTAGGTATTTGTTTAAACCTACTGATTCAATCGATTTGTATCAAGATTTATTTAGAATGTGAACTAGAGTGAATTTCAAATATACCCAAACAAGTTGAATAATTGGGAATCGTGCCCGTGTCCATATGCATTAAGCTAACTTCCGCTAACGCATTGATCATGGATGATATGCTGATTTTACCGTAAAAAGATTTTGCACCGTTCCACGATTTTCAAGTGTGTTTCGATAAAAAAATTAAAGTGGAACCTTGGAGTGACAAAACTGCTTTTGTCTTTATTGTAGAACCATTTAAAGAATTGAGCTCCCTCAGCAAAAGGCAAAAGCAGTTTTGACACTC
>JAJFMC010000196.1 GCA_021772365.1 Chlamydiota bacterium | reverse complement strand
AGCTGCTGCTATCATTGATAACAGACTAGTATAACAACTTTTGAACATAACACCTCCAATAATTTAATTATTATTTATTATTAAATTTCGATTAATTTATGAGGTTTTGCGATTAGTTCATAGGTTTTTAAAAAAAGCTGTTATGTGCTTATAGTTTATTATACAAAAATGAACTTAAAATTACACTCTTTTACTAAACAAAATAACAGATTTAAGAGAATTATCTCTTACATTTTATTTAAATCTTAATACCTGTAAGATGTTTTTTTAGATTTCAAATGAAAAGGTATTCGTACCATCCATTATACTAGGACCCTAATTGCTACCCAAACTTGCCGTAAACGTCTTTCTTTATGTCCAGATGCGTAGTCTCGATTTGAAGGTAAGGGTTCAACCCCTTACCGAAAATCGAGGCTTAGCAGATGGGCGTAAAAAAGTTTTAGTTGGGGTTTGGGTAGCAATTAGGATCTAGGGAATGTTTATTCTTCCGTAGTTTCTTTATTTTTTTCGGCTTTTAATGAGTCTTCACCGGTCTTAAACTTCATATCCCCCATGCTCCAATCGGTTGGGTCATCATGATCGAAAGAAAAATGGTAGTTTCCCCCTTCATCCTCAAAGTGATCGCCTACTTTATGGAAAATAGAGTCTTTCCTACCATACAGGGATCGTAAAATGAGACGTGAATTTCTAGAAGAGGTGAGGTAGGAGAATAACCACTGTAGCATCACTAGGATCCGGTTACGGAAACTGATCAAGTATAACACATGAATAAATGACCAGGACAACCAGGCAAATATTCCTGAAAAATCAAAATTGTGAATAGAGCAAACAGCTTTAGCTCGTCCTATTGTGGCCATTGACCCTTTGTCGAAATAGAGGAATGGCTTGCGTTTTTCAGGAGGGATTTTTTTCTTAATAATCTTTGCTATGTATTGCCCTTGTTGGACAGCAACTGATGCTATTCCCGGTAGGGGGTTACCTTTCTCATCTTCAGTATGCGCGGAGTCACCAATGACAAAAACCTCGGGGTAGTCTGGGATCGATAAGTCGGGTCCAACGATTGCACGCTTCATGCGATCGAGCGGTGTGTCCAATTTTTCCATTAGTGGAGAGGCGTGGTTCCCTGCTGCCCAGATGATGCTAAAGGATGGAAAAAAATTTTCGTCTATAAAAATACCTTCTTCAGTAATATTGGTGACCCGTGTTCCGGGAATGACTTTTACACCCATTTCTTCGAGATATTCGTGAGCTTTCTTTCCTAGTTTTGGGTGGAAAGTTTTTAGGATTTCCGGCTGACTCTCAATTAGATAAATTTGCGCATTTTCCGGTCTGATTCTACGAAAGTTATCGAAAAGAGTCTTGTGCGCTATCTCCGCAACCGCACCGGCAAGTTCTACACCTGTAGGCCCTCCACCTACTATAACGAATCGTAAGAATTTCTCTGCTGCACGGATACTATCGGCCCGTTCAGCGATTTCAAATGAGAGGAGAAGCCTTTCTCTGATACGTAGTGCGTCGGGAAGGCTTTTGAGACCAGGCGCATATTTTTCCCACTCGGGGTTTCCGAAATAGGAGTGTCGCGCTCCTGTGGCTACTACCAGGTAGTCGTAATCGAACCTTTCTCCGCTTGAGGCAATAACCTGCCGCTTTTCTTTATCTATATCTTCGACATTGGTCAGGTAGACCGTTGTATTTTTATGGTTCTTGAGAACTTCTCTAATGGGTACAGCGATATTTCCTGGAGATAGGGCTGCTGTAGCTACTTGGTAAAGCAGGGGCTGGAACGTGTGGTGGTTATTTCTATCCATCACATAAATGTCGGCATCGGCTTTATTGAGGTTGATGGCACAGTTGATACCGCCAAAACCGGCACCAATAATAATGACTTTAGAATAACTCATCGTAAATCCGGGGTTGTAGTCTTATTTTGGTTTATACAATAGAAATGGAATTGGATCAATTAAAGACGTTAAACACCTGTAGCCCAACAGATTAGTTTGCAGATTACTAATAATCCTAAAACTGTTATATCTAAGAATAACAAAATTTACTTCGGTGTAAGAGGAGAAAGTAATGTTAGAAGGTGCTAATACTCATTATACTGTGATATTAGTCGCAGCTGTTCTTCAAATGATATTGGGAACGTTCTGGTACAGTTCTCAATGTTTTGGGGGTAAGTGGGCTGAGATTAATGAATTCGACGTCTCGTTGATAAAACCCAATGCTTTACAGTATCTTGGAGGATTTGTCAATGCGTTGATTAGATCCTGGGTGCTCGGGTATATGTTGGTGTTTTTTGGCGTGACAACGATTTTGGGTGCAATATCTTTTAGTTTTTGGGCTTGGCTTGGATTTGTTGCAACAACACAATTTTCTGGTGTGATATGGGCAAAGAAACCTATTAGTGCCTACTTGATTGACATCGGATATTTCTTGGCTGCTTTCTTATCCATGGGTCTAATATTTGGATTATTCTTCTGGTGGTTCGGAGTTAATTAACGAAGAAAGAAAGTTTCGGCATTTTCTTTCGTTACTCTAGCAAGTTCTTCTAAGGAAATGCCCTTGATCTCTGCAATTTTCTGAGCTGTCTCCACTACATAGGCGGGCTCATTAATTTTTCCACGTCGCGATTGTGGAGCAAGGAATGGGGCGTCTGTTTCTATGAATAGCTGATTGAGAGGGATCATTTTGGCAACTTCACGCAACACTTCACTTTTCTTGAAGGTTACAATTCCGCTAAGAGATAAATACCACCCTCTTTTGATCACTTCTTCAGCCTCAGCTAATGTGCCGGTAAAGCAGTGGAGAACACCGGGTGCGTGCTTGCCGTTAACGACATACTCGCTGTCGATGATATCAAAAAAATCGGCAAATGCCTCCCTACAGTGGATCACTACAGGAAGCTTACATTCCAAAGCTAAGTGTAGGTATTTTTTTAGGAATTTCTGTTGAGTCTCGGGCTTGGAATGATCGTAATAGTAGTCTAGACCCGTCTCTCCAACAGCGACAAGATCGCCGTTCCGTGCATGCTTTGCCATCAGGGGAAAGAGCAGCTCTCCCTCTTTATCGACATCGTGTGGCGTCGTCGAAGCAACGTTATAGACCCAAGGGTAGGCTTTAACGAGGTCCAGCCCTTTCATGAGGGTCTCTTCATCGGTGCAGATATTGACGATGTTCGTCACTCCTGCAGCTTTCGCATTAACGAGAATCTCATCAATGCGATCGTAAACACTTTGAGAGGTCAAGTGTGCGTGCGAGTCGAAATATTCCGTAGTCATCCGCTATTCATTTCCCATTGCAACGGGTTTTTTGATTTCTTCTAAATATTCAAGAACAATATCCGGTGTTAACACCTGAGGAAGTATTTGCGGTTGTTCTTTGGGATTTCCTGAGTAAAGCAGGTAGAGAGGGACTCCATTACGTCCATATTTCTTCAGAAATTCTGTGATACGCGGATCGTGTTTTGTCCAGTCAGCTTTCATTTTGACAACACCGAGTTCCTTAAGTTTCTTGTCGACTTGATCGACAGATAAAACCAAATGGTTCGCCTGACAAATGAGGCACCACTTTGCTGTGAAATCGACGAATACAGGAACCCCTTCTTCTTGCAGTTCATCGATGACATTAGCGTTGAAACTCACCCATGATTGCGTTTGGTGATGATCGCCTAAACTAATAGGGTTTGTGTCGTCGAGGGTTGTAATCGGCGCAGTAGAGGCTGAATAGGCCATGTTGCCACCAATTGCTAAACAGGCTAGCGCTGCAAGCATACCAATAACGCGCGTACGTTTCTTCTTCAATGGTGTGGCCCACTTTCCAAAAATCCAGCACCCTAAAGAAATGATTAGGAAGCTAGAAAGTAGGATGAATAGAGCAAAACTGTCTGTCTGCGCACTAAAGATCCATAACAACCAAAGGACGACAGCCATCATAATAAAGCCTGTTACCTCTTTGAATGTCACCATCCAATTCCCAGGTTTAGGCAAAAAACGCAGAAGGCTCGGAAATATCGAGAGTAGAAGATAGGGGAATGCCATCCCAAGTCCTAGCGACGTAAAAATCAGCATTGACAATACTGCAGACTGTGTAACAGCAAACCCTACTGCCGGTCCAAGAAAAGGCCCTGTGCATGGCGTTGCTACTGCTGTGGCGAGTATGCCTGAGAAGAATGAACCAGTCAGACTTTCGCTTTTTTTCTGTGATTTAACTTGCGCTTGCCCTGCCATTGACGATAGTGAAGTTCCGAATTCAAAAACGCCGAGCATACTCAGGCTGAAAATGAGAATGACAATCGCTAGGATGGCAATGACAATTGGCTGTTGTAGCTGGAAGCCCCAACCAACAGCGTGTCCGTAAGTCTGTAGGATAAGAAGCGCCCCTGCTAAAGCCCAAAACGAAATGAGAACACCTGCAGAAAACAACACCCCATGGAGAACTGTTTTCTTTCTGTCTTCTCCGGAGAGGTTGACAAAACTCATGATTTTTAATGAAATAACAGGTAGTACACAAGGCATTAAGTTAAGAATCATTCCCCCTACGAAGGCTGTCAAAAGGTAGAAAAGAAATCCCCCTTCGAATGGAGAGTGGTTTTCTTCGTGCATTGCCATTAGCTCTGTCCCTTCCATCGCATTAGATTGTGCGAGTTCTCCCATACTGACGAGGTGTGCATCATCAGAAGGGGTGAAGGTAATTGGAACATTCAGGGCTAACGATTCGATGGTCTTTCCTGTTATCTCGTCTTGAATAACGAGGATTCCTTTGACGTGAGTCGGATTGTGTTGTGCCTCGCCATGCTCTTTAAGAGCTACGATGTAAGTATCGGAAGCTCTATCTGAAGGAGCTATCGTCGCTTCAAATTGATCACTGAACGTTTCTGGATCCTCGGGGAAAAAGCAAGCTTTGCCTCCAATATTTGAAGAAGGAGGGGTTTTCATGACGACTTCAACGAGGTCCTGCTTGCGAAGAGCAGAAAATTCCGCCCAATCCTCTTGAGGTAGCTTCTGTATTGCATTTTCGATCAATATTTTGGCAGAATCATTAATTTCTGGATTCGAGCTTTTGACTGGTAGCGTTAACGACAACTCTGCCGATCCAGGTAAACAAGCGCTTTCGGAACATGCTAGCCAGCTGATGCTGGCATCGAGGGTTACTTCTTCACTGGTCTTTTGCGGAGGCGTTATCTGACTGAGTAATACAGCTTTCCCTTCATAACCGTAACCGATGATGGAGTCGAGGTCATAACGCTTAGGTGTTGGCCATTGGATTGGACTGGCCTGATATCCTTCCGGTAGGTTCCACTCAACAGAAATGGGCATTCCAACATCTCCTGGATTTTTCCAGTAGGAATGCCAGTGGTCATCCATTTCGACGTTGATAGCTATCCAAAAAGGCGTGCCGGGTTGTACGGAGGTGTGCTCGGTGACTAGGCTTACACTGACGGGTTCGTCTTCTTGAGGATAATCCTCATTATTAGCAAAAGAGGTCGAAGTAATGAAGATGAATAGTGTAACTAGGATGTATGTAAATGTTTTTTTCATGTCTTTCCTTTTCATGCGACCTCCTATATTGTAGATCATGCAATAGAGTTCGGGCATTAGAGGATATTGCAAAAATCTGGCTGATCGCTTTTTGAGCCAGACTTTTGCAATTCCCTCAGCAAATATTCCTATTGTACGATCAGAACCAATTTCTTGACAATTTGGAAGTCGATCGGTTATGCCATAAGGTTAAAATTGCTTAAAGCATGTAGTGGGTCTATGATACCACAAATGTTTAGTTTTTGTAAACTTGTTAAGTATTTTATTTGTATTTTATAAATCATTTGATGTTTAGGTGTTGTTTATAATGTATTTCAATTCTTTTGTTTTTTTGGGTAGTAATCCCTTTTTCGATGCTTATATCCACTCAGATTGGCTTGGGCGTA
>JAJFMC010000195.1 GCA_021772365.1 Chlamydiota bacterium | reverse complement strand
AATATTTTTAAAATATTTCATTATCTAGTGCGTACCATTTTTTTGCAAGCCTCCGTTCTTTAAAACGTGAAAAGCTATAAAAAAAAATAATAAAGATATAAGGTGAGTTAGCAGGAAATACATTATTAGGGGTCAATTATGAAAACAATTATCGAAAAAAGATATGAATCTTCTGAACACTTTGATTATCCGGAAATGGAAAAACTTATCGATCGAGTGATTGAAAATCCAGAGCTGGAGTTCACCATTCCTAAAAAATTTTTGGTGAAAAAACACAATAATATCAACTTTCTAGGTGTCCTCATCCACAAAATCAAGGTATTCGTAAGGTCCATCTGGTTGAACATCAAAAAAGCTTTCGATGAAGACTATAGGAACAAGTTTAAACTCGCTGTAAGAAAAATCATTCGCGCCTACGATGAGGCGAGTAAAGTCAGCAAAACTGCAGAAGAAATCATCACCCCTCTCAAAATTCCCGAAACAACTCATCGTCAAGAAGAAAAAATCCTAGAACAGCAGGTCATCGAAAAAACCATTAAACAACAAATCGAAAAACCGGAAATTCATCAGGTAATATCCTCTGAAGAGAAAACTGATAAACAAACAGAAAAAACAAAAGAGGGTATCGTCGATGCAGAACAGCAGCAAAAAGTCCAAATACAACCCCCCGTCAACTCACTAGACGAACCGGAACAGCTCACCCCTCAGGATACAAAAGATCTTCCTAAAGCCACTCTTATACAACCGGCTGACGAACAGCAGAATGCAAATGTTCAAAAAAAGGAAAAACAAGAGGAAAAACCTGTAGTCAAAACATCGTATCAAACGATGTGTGATGATATTAAACTAAAGACTCATAACGGCTATCTCATGAATCTGTGGAAGGCCTTATTTAGCAATGTCACAGATATGAACGCTCACATTAAAAAATGGAGCTGTAATTCTAATAACAAATTTACAATCCGTTTGAAAAAGCCTCTCCATTTTTGGATTGACACAGATCGTGTTGGAGGGTGTGTGTTTAGTTTTGGAAATAATCGTAGCAACATTATTCGCGGGTCGTTTGAAAGAAACAAAATCGTTTTCGATAGCGGCTTTACCTCGTACTGTGTCGAAAACTTATGGCTAGCTTATAAACGTGTAGAACCGAAGATGAATGAGATCCATTACATCAAACAAAATAAGATTGAAATGAGCGGAACCTACTGGGGAATGACAAAAGAACACTCTTCATCCTACACAAAGATGCACAAAGAGTGGTCGAAAGAAGTCACCGTTATTCCGGATAATTATCCTGGTGGCTATAAAGATTTTCTAGAAGGTAAGTTTGAACAGCAAAAGTAATCGACTTGCGAGTTGTGAATTTGTTTTTAATTTCATTATTATGTGAAGATTGTATTTTATTTTCAATATATTGATAATGTATTTGTGGAAATCTTTATAATTCAATATCATGTCCTCAAAGCCTTTGATGAAACTGGAAAAAATTGAAAATCTATTTTGTCATCAAATGAATTTTAGGTATGCTAAGCAAAAATACATAGGTCTATAAAATCATGATTACAAAATTACGTGAACGCTGGAAATCCGTCCTTTTATTTGTCGTCTACGTGCTAATTGTTGCAGTCCTCACAAGACTCCTTTTTTTAGCATCGATTGAATGTCTTCACTGTGAGGATTCAGCACTCATCCTTTCAGGAAGTGCTTACGGCGATGAAGGACTCAGCTCCGTCTGGCAACAACTCGTCCACCGCGTTCAAGTGCAACCCTTCAACCTCATTTCTCTTATTATCTTTGTCTGTGCTATCGCCCACACTTTCATTGCTCCTAAGATCAACCAACTATCAGAGAAAATGCGGCAGCGTAATGTGGAGAAGGGGTTAGAAATTGTAGATACTTTCCCCGTAGAAATCATGCACTTCATGGGCGAAGTCGAAGTGATTTTCGGTATTTGGGTCATACCTTTACTAATAGCAATGACACTATCCTTTGATTGGAACGTAGCCCTCAACTATTTATCTGGATTGGAATACACAGAGGCCTCCTTCGTAGTCGTCATTATGGCGGTGGCATCTTCGCGCCCCATCGTACACCTCGCAGAACAATGTATGAAATTTATAGCACGCTTAGGTGGCGAGACAGTTCATATATGGTGGTGGAGTATTTTAACAATCGGCCCCCTTGCAGGTTCTCTCATCACAGAACCAGGGGCTATGACAATTTCGGCGTTGTTGTTGGGAAAACAGTTTTATAAGCACAAACCTAGTCAAAAACTAGCTTATGCTACCCTTGGGCTACTATTTGTTAACGTGTCTGTTGGTGGTGTTTTCACTAGTTTCGCCGCTCCTCCAGTTCTTATGGTGAGTAAAGTATGGGGATGGGGAACACCGTTCATGTTCATGAATTTTGGTCTCAAAGCTGTTCTTGGCATTCTCGTTAGTAACACATTATATTATTTTGTGTTTCGTGGCGAACTTAACGCGCTAGAAAAAAGACGAAAAGCTTCTTTAGAACAAGAAGGTGGGGTAGAGCACAAAACTGAACGTGTACCTTTTTGGATTAGTCTAGTACACATCACTTTCTTAGCTTGGATTGTTGTGCATAGCCACTTTCCCGTAATGTTTATAGGTTCTTTTTTAGTATTTGTCGGTTTTCATCGAGCGACGCTGCCCTATCAAAATAATTTGTCATTAAA
>JAJFMC010000194.1 GCA_021772365.1 Chlamydiota bacterium | reverse complement strand
CGCCTCACCCACACTCCCACCGAGTCGAACCACCGGGCTATGGCTTTGGGGGGGGGGGGGTTACCAGATCCTCCAGCCAGCACTTACCTCTTCTTGTTCCTTCGTGAAGAGCTTGGTGACTTCCTCATCATGGTAACCTCGTTTTAACCACCAACCCTCTGTTGTCCAGTTACCTTCACGCTTAAACGCGTCGTACGTTCTATTGGCCTCTTGCTTAGCAAGATCGGCTTCACTTTGCAAATCTTCTAAATCTTTTTTCAACTGATGAAGAGTTTTTTTATGTTCCTCATGGTCCGTTTCGTAAGGTAAAATTTTATTTTGCTCATATGCATCAGAGGTTGTTGACTCGTAGTTCGCAACCGTTTGTAAGGCTGACGCACTTAATCTGACATTTTGATTACCTTCAGCAACCTTTTTCTCTAGTTCTTGCATCCTAATTTCTACGTGAGGTGCAATTTTGTTCCAAGTCTTCGCGAGTTCTTGCAAGTGTTTCTTTTCTACATTTGCAAGGTGTTTAATGCTATCAATGTGCAATTGTTTCAGTGGTTCTTCACTAGGCACGGTTAAACCCATTAAGACCTTACGTTTCTTTCTAGACATTGCTTTAAATGTGACGATTCCTTCGTAGTTATGTTTAAATGCTCCTTTGATTACACTCTCTTTAACCTCGGGAATAACAATCGACTGGATGTCTATTGTTAGCTTGTTCAATGTGCTCTGTATTTCCATCATGGTGTCGTAGAACTTGTCATCTTCCCAATCCATAAGGACAACACCTATGTTGTGCGCAATATTGCTCAACATTTCGACTACCTTTTCATGGTGGCTGACAACATCTTTAAGATCTGCTCTCATTTGATTGTGCTGAATAGAGTGTCTTTGGATGTCTTCTGAAAACTGTCTTTCAGAGTAGAACTGCGAGACGATTTCCACTCCTCTGCGCTGATCTTGATCAAACTTAGGTACAGTGTTTTTAGTGATGTTCTTTTGAACTTGATCAATGTCTTTTACCAACTCAGCTTTAATTTCCATGCAAGAGTTTGCAAGAGATTGAGCCCCTTCAAGCATCGAAACAAAAGAATCATAGATGTCTTGTGGAGGACGCTTATCTTTGGTGTCAAGTTTTTGAACCTCCAATTCGCATTTCGAGTGAAGTACACTAGCCTTTTTAAATAGCTTAATCACGTCTTTGTGAGTCGGTATGTTCGATTCTAGAGCTGTTTCTGAAGAAGATTTCTGCTTGACCTTTGATAGATCATCCAAAGAGTGCTCGCATGATAATCCGTAAAGGACTTCAAGTTGCGCGACTTCTTTAGATAGATTTTCAGTTGTCTGCAAAATATATTCTGGTGTGATCGTGTCTCCAACTTGAGTATCATCTGTAGGGCTTAGCTTCTTCACACTTTGAGAAAGTGTAAGAATATGAAGTTTGGCTTGATTAGTTTTATGTTGAAGTTCTTTATTATCTTTCTCACGTAATGTAAGTACTGATTTCAGTGAACTTACTGCGGTTGATTGTTTCTGTACTTCACTTCTGAGCTCAGCATTGGTAGCCTGTAGCTCTTCGTAAAGTTTTGGGTCGATAGATGGTACTGAACTCTGTTCTTTATCAGGTTTTCTGGAATCTACGAGAGTAACAAACCAGTTAAGTATTTGCTCATCAGACTGTTTAAGGATCTGGGTAGCCTCACTATCTTGATCTTTAGGTAGGCGGCCTTCAACAATATCAGCTATTTTAGCAAATAATTGATTTGAAGCTGTGGAAATAGTCTCCGAAGAAGAAACGTTAGAATCTACCAGTACAGGAGTACTTATATCTTTGGTTTTTTTGTCTTCTTGACTAACCGGCTGTTGCTTTTGCACAACATCCTTCTTTTGCTCTGCAGGAATTGTAATTCTCACTACTTTTTGTTTTTTTACAATAGCTAAAGAACCTTGTACCTTTTTGTCTGTATTTTCAGTTGTTTGATTGCGTGACCATCCTCCTCTTTTTTTTCTTGATCGTGTACTTGTTGAAACCGGCGACCCATTGGAAGATGAAAAGTAATCGTCGAACTTAGTTGTTTTGTCTGGCGTAACCATAATGCCTCCTTATCTTATTTTGGCTGTTTAGTTATTTCAAACGTAAACATTGAAATTTAATGCTGAGATACCAAATTGTATTACATTAAATCGTGATTAAAAAGGAAGCAAAAGATTTTCTTTAGGTGTACACTGACTCAATCAATTTCATCAGGAAGGTAAACCGGATGAACTTCAAAACCTGCATCGCGGATCGCGAAAATAGCCTTTAGAATAGGCTCCCAGGTTGCATTTCTATCAATTTTCAACAGAACCTGCGTGTTCAAACGGTCTGAAGGTAAGATGCCCTTTTCATACTGCAAGTTAAGCTCTTGAGCAATGGCATCAGGTGTGTTCATGATATAATCACGAATTTCTGTAACCCATTTGTACTCGCCTTCTTCAGATATCGATATATTGACTACTTTAATTTCAGATGTGGCGTCTGAAAGGACTATATCCGTGTTGGGTGAAGCATTAACTAAGTCGATTTCGGTGTCTTTAGTTGTGACCCTAGAAATGGCCAAGCAAGCAAAAAACATCAACATCAAAAATAGGAAGTCGATCATAGGGGCCATGTTCATGGTGGAAGTGCCCTTGATTTCTTCATTTGAAATAAAACTCATTGCTTATCACCTCTGCTCTATTTCTTATTGTCAACTTGGATCATATTCACAATCGCTAAAGATTCATTTTCGACCACGTTAAGAAGGTTGACGACTCGATATTTTAACGTAGTGTAAAACACCATCGCCATGATGGC
>JAJFMC010000193.1 GCA_021772365.1 Chlamydiota bacterium | reverse complement strand
GATTTTTCTCCATCAGAAAATAATGGAACCCACTATGCTTTCTGCGGTTTTCTATCTCTTCTCTTCCCTTAGGGCTTAAAACCTTGTCAATAAACTCAGGAAAACGATCTTCCACAAACTCATGCGCATATATCGCATCGGCAAGTTTTAGTTTTATAGCTTTCTTTCCGTTTACCGCCTTCCCTGTAAGGATCATTTTCAATCCCTGCTCTATACCAACCAAACGAGGTAATCTTTGTGTCCCACCCCACCCAGGCATAATTCCTAGTGTCACCTCCGGTAACCCTATTGATACTTTCGGGTGGTCGGTAACGACACGGTAGTCACACGCAAGAGCAAGCTCCAATCCACCACCTACACAGACCCCATTGATAAGAGCTATGGTAGGGAACGGAAGGTCTGATAATCTACTAAACACCTCATGACCACGTACGATCAGTCTCTCAGCGATCGACGGATCCTTAAAAACTAAATCGAAACTTTTCAGGTCCGCTCCAGCAATAAACACACCGGGTTTTGGGCTTCTGATGACTAATGCTTTGACTGAAGAGTCGCGATCAAGTTTTTCGAGAATCCCATTAAATTCTTCTAATCTCTCGGGAGAAATTGTGTTCACTTTTTCACCGGGCAAGTCAAATGTGAGATTCGCTATACCACGTTGATCTATTTCTAAATGAAATGCAGAACTCATATTACTCTACCTCCACGGCTACAGCTTGCCCTTGACCACCACCTACGCACAAGGTAGCGAGTCCCAATTTTTTATCTCTATGCTTGAGCTCTTTGACGAGTGTCAGCACTAACCTTGCTCCTGAAGCACCTAATGGATGTCCCAGAGCTATGGCACCGCCATTGACGTTTAATTTGTCGTGCTCGATTTTGCCAACTGCACCATCTCGTCCCAGCTCTTTCTTACAAAACTCATCGGAAGAAAGTGCTTTTACAACGGAAAGAACCTGTGCTGCAAATGCTTCATTAATTTCAATAAGGTCAAAGTCAGATAGATCGCGGTGAATTTTTCTGATAAGTTTGCTTGTGGCAAAGGCTGGACCTAATCCCATTCTTTCGGGTTCTACTCCTGCTACAGCGTCGTTGAGGATGTAGCCAATAGGAGTATACCCCAACTCTTTTGCTTTTGACTCCTTCATAAGTAGTAAAGCGACAGCTCCATCAGTTAATTGACTGGATGTACCTGGAGTCACTGTTCCAGTGAGTTTATCAAATGCGGGTCTCAACTTAGCGAGATCTTCAAAGGTTTGGTTGTCTCTTGGTCCATCATCATCTTGCTGTATTTTTTCAAATTCCGGCGCGATCGGCATCGGAATGATTTCTTCTCTAAAGCGCCCTTCGCTCCGCGCCTTGGATGCCCGCTCTTGGCTGGCAAGGGCAAACTCGTCTTGCTCCTTTCTCGTCACTTGAAATTCTCTTGACAACACCTCTGCCGTCTGTCCCATTGTCAATCCGACTAATGGGTCTGCAATTTTTGGCATCTCAGGCGCTAAGAACGACGGCCTGAATGATGTGAGAAGACCAAGTTTACTGCCTAGGGTCTTCGCTTTGGATAACTGTATAAGCCACTCACGCATCCCTTTACGGAAAAGAATAGGGAAGTTAGTCATGGACTCTGTCCCACCGACAATATAAATTTCGCCATCCCCATTACGTATTTTATTGGATGCGTTAATGATCGCTTCCATACCGGAAGCACAGTTCCTGTTGACTGTGAGAGCAGGAACGTGATCGGGCACTCCGCCTTTGACAGCGAGCACCCGGGCAATATTCGTTGCATGGGGGGGTTGAATGACATTACCGAAGATCAATTCGTCGATGAGGTTAGGATCTAATCCCGTTCTAGCTAGGAGTTCTTTGACAACAAAGGCTCCTAAATCGTCAGCTTCAATATCTTTAAAAGTACCATTGGCTTTACAAAATGGGGTGCGCACCCCATCGACTATCGCAATGCGTTCAATCATGCAGCCTCCTCAACATACATGCTATCAATGAGTTGGCGGTATTTCTTGTAAATAACTTCCCGCCGTATTTTCATTGTGGGCGTCAGCTCTCCACCACCGATTGTCGGGGGTTTGGCAACAAATCTATAGCCATGGAGCTCTTCCCAGTGATTTAAATGTTTGTTTAAATTGTATAACAAGCGATCCATCTCATGTTTGATGAAGCCACTTGCAAGAAATTCTTCATCGGAAACGTCTTCCTGATCATGGTGTTTCTTAAGTGTCTGCAACACTTCGAAATCGGGGAAAATGATTGCGGAAGCAAACTTCTTACCGTCACCAACAACCATTGCCATATCGATAAGCGGCGCTTTACATAGCTCTTGCTCTATCGGTACCGGAGCAATCCATTCACCAGTGGAAGTCTTGTACATTTCTTTGAGGCGGCCGAGGATTGAAACATGACCTTCTTTATCTTTAGATCCTTTGTCACCTGTACGCAACCATCCATCTTCCGTGAAAGACTCTCTAGTAGCTTCCTCATTTTTATAGTACCCTTGCATCACAATAGGTCCGTTGACGAGAAGCTCTCCCTGTTCACTTACTTTCACACTCATTCCATCGAAAGGCACTCCTACTGAACCGATCTGTATATCATCTCTACGGTTGCAAGACACTGTTGCAGCCTCTGTCAGCCCCCACCCTTCGTAAAGTGGGACACCGATATCTAAGAAAAAGTGATAAAGGTGTGGATGTAAAGCTGCCCCTCCACTAATAACGACCTTTAAGTTACCCCCTAAAGCTTCTCTAAGTTGAGAGTAAACGATTTTATCAGCAATTGGGTGCATCATTTTCTTGACCAAACTATCGTCTTCTTGATTTGCCAGGTCAAACGCCCAACGTCCAATTGTTCGTTTCAAGAAACCTGCCTGGTTGACCTTCGCACA
>JAJFMC010000192.1 GCA_021772365.1 Chlamydiota bacterium | reverse complement strand
GCCAATAGCCATCTATGGGTGATTTTCATGCTGAGCAAGATTGGGATGCCGGCGCAGGAAAAATTCTCAGATTGAAGTGAGAGCAGTATATACCCAATCTTATCGTGCACTGCGGTATCTGGAGTTGCGTGGATCGTACTTGTAAAACTTCCCATTCTTTGGAGGAGGCATCGTGATGCTGGGACTAACAAGTACTCCTGGAGGAGGACAACATTTCCCATGACGCAACAACCAGCGATCCCGCTGTCTCATGAGTTCCCACTTATTCCTATCGTATAGCGAAGGAATTTCGTTATCGCGATCAGCGATTTCTTCATCTTCTTCAAAATATCCGACAGCAAAAGGGACTGGTGGCATTACTACACCGGATATGGGAAGAATTATCATAGCGAACATAACGGAGAGTAAAAAGAGTTGTTTCATGGCAATACCTCCTGGCAATTGACCATACTTCACTCTATACCATACCCCTCTAGAAAAATCTATTTCTCAATTTTTTCCCCAACCGTTATATCTAAGGTATAGCGTCAAGGAGGATGCCGTGAAAATTCCTATCTTATTAATTCTATGTGTTTTTATTTCATCTCCCCATTTAAATGCTCTAGAAGAAGAAGCTCCCCTGCCTGAGGAAAATATTGAGGTCCCTCCGACTCTAGAAGCCCCTATCCATTTGCCAGATGAGTCTTCACAGGAACAGTGGTTCCAAGAGCAAATCGACCTAAGGCGCGATATGGAACAGCAGAGGCGTAAAGATATGGAAAAACGCCTCCAAGAAGAACGCCGAGAAAAATGGGAACGACAAAAAGAGCTTCAACGTAAGAGGGATGAGGAACGAAGACGCCTCGAACAGAAACGACGTGAAGAAGAACAAAAGGAACTATGGGAGCGTAGAAGGCGAGAAGATCGCCTACGTTACGAGGAAAACCTTAGGCGAAAGGGACGTTCTTTATAACAAAATGGGGATAACCACGTCATGGCCAAAAAGAATCAGTACAACACTGATTAAACTAATGACTAGTCCCGCCTTCACCATGTCCTTGGTTTTGAACATTTGAGAGAAATATGCAATCGCATTGGGAGGAGTAGATATTGGGGTCGTCATAGCCATAGCGTTAAAAATCCACATCGATAGAATTGCCGAGGAGAGCAAAATCCCAAAGAGTACCACAAGAGGTTTCGTTCCGAACTTAGCAATAACGGCATGAGTGATGAAACGATCGACATCATATTTTTTGAGAGCCTGTCACAGCATAAATCCACCGAAAAAGAGCATAATCACAGGGCTAGAAAAAGGCAGTATACAAAATATGCTATCACGCATATTTCGTAATCTTACTTATCATAATCACCCAAGACCCCGATTGCCATCCCAAACCGCACCTAAATCTTCTTTGAGTGTGCTAAATACGACTATAGCGTCGCAGGTAAAAGACTCCGTCCCTTTCAAAGACGCTACAGGAAGTAGATTGCATGCTCAAAAAAGACCGTTACGACAAGTTTGGAGTAGTAATCGGAGGCCAAAATCTTAATTATCAACGATAGGCACATTCACATCGTTATTTAATTTATTTATAATAAACATACTATCACTTAATACGTTTTTAATATTAATCTACTATAATTAAATTTATAAACAAATAACAAACGAGGTTAATACATGCTATTCAACAACATACAAAATAATTCCACATTAAACAACCAACAAAACCAAACTAATAAAACTTTCAATTTCAAGCAACAAAATAATCGATTTTCTATTTTAACTACCTCGTCTAATCTAATTAGACCATTTATACCAGAAACCCGTAAAGGGAAGGCTCTTCAAGCTATAGCTGTTGTGGCTTTAAACCCATTCATTCCTATGAGTATTTTGCTAACTGGATCATTCCTATTTGAAAAAGTCAGCCACGTTAGCTCCGACCTACACGAAGGTAATTTTGGAGGAAATGATCGAATAATAAAGTAAGAAGAGGTTGTATAAAACAATTAAGGTCCTGGCTCTATTGCTACTCCTACAGCAATTCCCGCTGGAGATTTGATAGAACGCGAATCAGTTGCAAGGCCTCCCGGCCCCAATCCTTCTGGGGAGCGTGCCGCAGTCGTTCTGGATAGCTCGCGCACAAATAAGGTTGGTTCAGGAGAAAAAACCACGAAAGAACCTGTTACAACCCACTATGGATAAAAGAGGTCGGCTCCAGCGGGAATTGCTGCTATTCCTATCCTTTTCCGCAGACCGACGTAATATATTAATCAACGAGTTGATCAATGAGGTCTTGAGGCTGTGGTTACTTAAATATTCCTTTCACAAACTCGGACGTTTTCTCTTTACGGTCTTTTTCAACTTCAATCCAGTATTCTTTCATCTCACGAAATAATGGACTGTCTGTATCCAAGCCTACTAAGCCATCAACGAGCACTAGCCCACAAATATGTTCTCTTCCAAACCCATAAAGGCATCACTCCTCTCGAAATAAATAAGAGAGTTTATGAGCTAAAAGAGGACGTGTGTATGACGAAGTGAATTTTCACACCATCATTATCGATAAACCCTTCCATGTCATTCTTCGTTATCCTGTACCCATAAAATAAAGTGCCTATACTCTAATAAGTTCAATATATCAGGGTCTTTTGATTAAAATTTATTGATGGCTGGCAATCAAAGTAAGTACGCTATTTGGTTACCCGCCACTTCTAACGGATTGAGATCTCTATTCAAACGTACCTAGGACCCTGATTGCTACCCCAAACTTGTCGTAAACGGTCTTTTTTGCGCCCAGATGCGTAGCCTCGATTTGAAGGTAAGGGTTCAACCCCTTACCGAAAATCGAGGTTTAGCAGATGGGTGTAAAAAAGACGTATTGATAAGCGAAAGATTTTTGTAAGAAAAGAGTACATTGGGTACGCAGCATCAAAAAAGCGATACTTTTGTGGAATTAAAGTTCATATGGTTGTGACTAGTGATGGTAAACCGATTGAATTCGAATTCAGAGCAGG
>JAJFMC010000191.1 GCA_021772365.1 Chlamydiota bacterium | reverse complement strand
ATGATCGGAGAAATTGGCGGTGATGCAGAAGAGAGTGCAGCAGCGTGGATTGCTGAGCATTGCACGAAACCTGTTGCTGCTTTTATTGCCGGTAAAACGGCTCCTCCAGGGAGGCGAATGGGGCATGCCGGTGCGATTGTTTCTGGTGGAAAGGGGACAGCGCAAGGCAAGATTGATGCGTTGAAACAAGCTGGAGTGACCGTTGCTGAAACACCTGCAGATATGGGCATCGCTGTCAGGAAGGCAATGGGGTAATCTGGTCGCAGGTGTGTAAGAAATAGCAGTCTCTGCGTTCCAAAACACCTCGGAGATTGGCTACCTCTCGCATACTTGCCAACAACCTCACAGGCCTCAACATCCACTCCCTACGCCAACGAGGATGTAGAGAGTTATTCAGAGATGTGGTAGAATGACGCTTACGGAGAAAAATACCATGTCTATTCCCATCAGAATACACCCCCTTTTCTGGGCTTTGGCCGCTTTGATCGGTTGGCTGTCCACTTTCGATATCACGCTAACTGTCGTATGGATGGCCATTATCCTAGTATCTGTACTCGTGCACGAGTTCGGCCATGCATTAACAGCTGTTTATTTCGGACAGTCAGCATCCATTAACTTGATGGTTTTCGGAGGTGTCACCCAACGTACCGGTGGAAAGCTCAAACTATGGCAAGAATTTATCATAGTCTTAAATGGTCCGGTGTTCGGATTACTACTCTGCCTAGGAGCTTATACACTTTATAGTATCATAGGAATGAACTATGGGCACTTAACGGCATATACCCTTTACGTGACTGCTGCAGTGAATTTATTCTGGACCTTCGTCAATTTGCTGCCCGTCCAACCTTTGGATGGAGGACGATTATTAAGAATTATCCTCGAAGGAATTTTTGGATTTAAAGGTGTCCGGTTCTCCACTCTACTAAGTGTAATATTATGTGCTTTGATAGGAATGGCATTTTTTGCTAAAGGGTTTATGATTGGTGGAGCGATTTTCTTTCTGCTGACATTCGAAAATTTCCGCGCTTGGAAAGCAATGCGTGTGATGACAGAGCAAGATCAAGATATTAATTTATGGCAACAGCTAAATGCTGCTGAAGCCGCCATAAAAATTGGTGATTATGACCATGCATGGGTGATCCTTGAAAAACTCAAAAGTCAAGTGAATGATGGAGTTCTCAAAAATTTGGCTTCCCAAATGATGAGCTCTATCCTTTTTGCGAAAGAGGAATACGACCAAGCGTATGCCCTCATCTCGCCAATAATAAAAAAATTAACTCCTGACTTTATGGAGCTCGCTCAACAAATTGCATACAAGTCAGGTCATTATGATCAAGCTGTAGAATTTGGTAACCAAGCTTATCAAGAAGGGCCAACATATGAAATTGCCCTGACAAATGCCTACTGTTTTGCAAAAAAAGGCGATGTAATTCCTGCTATAGGGTGGTTAAAACGTGCACAAAATGACGGAGCCCCAAATTTCCTCAATATTCTGAGGAAAAATGTCTTCGATACCGTTCGGTATAATCCCGAGTTCCAGCAATTACAGGGCGACGGCTCGAAAAATTAACTTCTTGTTTGTGTCGACTTCCTAAAGGATTTTGGGTGAAAAAAAAGTTTTATTTGACTTTGATATCTTGTTTTGATAATCATCCTAGTTTCTTATTCTAAAATACTAAGCCAATAAAATCTTAGTATTGCTAAATAATGAGGGAATTGTTACAATACCATCTAATTTTTTTATAAAACCTTTTAGGGAGGACTTTTATGTCATCAACCACAAACGATGTAACAATGGCAAGCCCAGTAATTGCTCATATTGAACAGACTATCGATATTCTCGATGCTTACGCCTTGGGTGTAGACGATATTAGTAGCTGTATGTATGAAATATTTGAAAATCAATGCGATTTTTACGGGACGAATAAAGACGGTGACAAATTTCTTCTTTACAGGGCAAACGTCACTGACTTGACAGAAGATACCGATTTATACACACCAATTACCGAAAATATCGAGGCAACTCAAAAAGCGCGACAAGCTTCTCACACATCTCAAATGCTTTTCCGTGAGTTTAGAAAAAGCTTATCTGGAAGTGGATCTTCTGCTGTTATACCAAATTTTTCTTTAGAGCATGGCATGAGTGCAAAAGGTGGAGCTTCTTGGCAGTCTGTACTTCTTGTGGGAAATTTAAATGTAAAAGGAGTTAAGTATAAGATTACTTTTGGACAGGCAGTGGATTTTGAGCATATGAAGTCCTGCGGTGCTATGATGCTGAATGCGATCCATACAGCCAAAGATTGGAGTAAAGAGATAACTAACGATAATTTACAAGACAAGCTATCCTCTGTCACCGATGGTGTGAAAATTATCCGTACAGATGGTCAAGAGCCGGTACTCGCTTCAGATGATGATGATGATGATGATCTCGAAGCAATGTATGGCCAAAGCAAAGATGATACAGTCGATGCAGACCTTCTCCTAGCAATGAAACTTCAAGCCGAAGAAGATAAGCAAAACAGGTCAGTCTTTAATGTCTTTCAGCAGCGTAAACCGCTTTTCAATCCTAACTTTAGCAGCTCCTCTTATGCGAGTCAATCTTCGGCCAGCTTACTAGAATTATCTCCAGCCAAACAAAAAGTGCCAATGATTAAAATCGCAGAAGTTAAAGACGAAGCGGTTGTAAATCTCAGGGAGGCAATGGAGCTTCTTGAGGGTATTGTGATGTCCACCAATCCCTATAAGGATCGTACATCAGAACAAGTTTACCGAGGAATAAGAGTAGAACTGGTTCCACAAAATTTGGGTAAAGATAATATCTCCGAAAGAGATAACGCAAAAAATTGGTCTTTCAAAATCTCATTCGACAAATGCTATTGGATGATTCCAGTTATCAATGAAGAAAATGAATTAAAATCTTCTGACGAAATTCTCGACAGTCTAAAGGAAATCGCTTATTTCGGTCCGGAAATCAATGACCTTCTTATTCACTGGGTGAAGAGAGGAGTATTCCTTTCTACAGAATTTTCGATGGATACCGAAGCCGGAAAAGATGGTAAAGAGTCAACTAAGCGTGTCTGTACAATGGGAATGTTTAAAGTTGACAACTTAACATGTTGCCCACTTGCAGACCTTTCGGCAATGCATGAAGGAAACTTCAAAAAGAGAATTGAAATTCCTGAAGATATATACCAATTAAAGCCTGATCAGCTGATTGCCGGAATCCAGCAAAATATTCATGATTTTATCGATCACATGCTAGAAGCAACCGGGTGTAAACAGCCTGAGGCTGCTAAAAAAAATGATGTGCAGACAATGGTTGAATCACTACACAGCAAGGTTCTTAAAGAAAAGCTTGAAGCACTTGGCGCAGAACTGTACTGGACATTCCTTACACCTAAAGGTGTTCCAAATTCACTCAAGCTCTATATTGACATCGAAGAAGAAGCTAAAAGACCTGAAGTTTATGCTGTTCTACGAGAATTTATGAATGATGTTGACCATAATAAAAGTTGGAGCTTTACAATCACGTCAGAAGCAATCAACACCGTTAGAGAATGGGGGAAGGGAGATTCTATGGTTAAAGATCCCGTTGCACCTCTATGTGTACAAATGTCGTGGAAAGATAATTCCAGTGAATCTATCAATAATATCTTGAAATTTATCGACGAGTTCGAACCTTCTAACCTAAGAAAGTTTGGATTGACAACACGTGCTGTCGTCGCTGATGAGCGAAGCGAATCAGTAATGGTTGAATTGCACGCTCTTTCTGCAGTGAAACTGCCTGGTGCAAAAAAGGAGATGAAAGCCCTTTTAACAGCCGCTTGCGCTAAGTTCACAAGTAAGAAACCAGAAGAAACGATGATTGTTCAGCAATTAGATTCTTCAGTTCAAACGAGAACAGGTTACAAGATGCTGAGACCAAATACACTGTCTTTTGCTATGAGAAGTGTTACAGGCCCTATGGGTAAAATGGTTAATTTCTTGAGAGAGTGGTCAGGTGT
>JAJFMC010000020.1 GCA_021772365.1 Chlamydiota bacterium | reverse complement strand
ACCCATCTGCGTAGCCTCGATTTTCGGTAAGGGGTTGAACCCTTACCTTCAAATCGAGGCTACGCATCTGGGCGCAAAAAAGACCGTTTACGACAAGTTTGGGGTAGCAATCAGGGTCTTTAGGGGCTGCGCCGTTCCACGATACAATGAAGAATTTCCAAGGTTCCACTTGAATCTCTTTCATGAAACACACTCGAAAATCGTGGAACACCGCAGAATCCTTTTACGGGAAAATCGGTATTTGTTTCATGATTAGAAGTTAGCTTACCGCCTGTGCGAGGTGATGTCGTTCCTCTGCGAGGGTAATGGTTATCATATTTGTAATCTCCTCAGGGCCAAAAAACTGGATTGGTCCTGGGTACACATAGTCATCGGATAACTTCCACTCATCTCTCTGACGAGTAAACATCGCAAAAGGCTTACCTTCCAGCTCCACCAATGCTTTACGTATAACCGGCTTTAACTTCCCTTTTCTTTTTTCCATTACCATCATGGTGGAAATAGGTATACCCGCAATCTCCCACTCGCTTACAGGAGCGGTTAGGTTCTTTACACAGCTCATATAGCCTGTAGCTCTCGACTGTATCAATAACGCTGCAGCATGGCCTAAAGCATAACAATATTGCGCATCAAAATTGGATGGCAAACATGATCGGCCTTCATACCCACAGAAAAAAGGTTGTGCGCTGAATTTACCGGAATAAGAGCCTTTCTGCTTGCGACGCTTTAACTCCTGTTTTGCGAGCTCAATGAATAGTCGTTCGGACTCGATTTTAGAAACCTGGACATTCCCATGTGGGTCGCGGTCAAGGATAAGTTGCAATTGGATGTCGTTCGGTAACGTCTGATAACACTCACTTGAACGTTCGCTAAGAACACCCGCTACATACTTAACCCGTTCAGTACGCTCATTAATGCTAGCAATAGCATCAGTATGTTCTTCTTTTGACAACAGGTCGTTGAGTTCGCTAATTAACACTTTGAACTCTGGAATGAACTCTATAGCGCCTTCCGGAATGACTACCACTCCATAATTTTTTCCTTTTTCCGCACGTTCGCAGATCATATCACAAATTTCGTTAGACAGCTGCTTAAGAGTCTTTTTCTTTGCAGCCACCTCTTCACTGATGATTGTAAAATTCGGATGAGTCTTAAGAGCACACTCCAGGGCTACATGTGAAGCTGAACGTCCCATTATCTTGATAAAAAAGTAGTATTTCCCGGCGGAAAGCGAGTCTCTTTCTATGTTACCGATGATTTCTGAATAAGTTTTTGTGGCTGTGTCAAAGCCAAACGAAGTTTCGATATATTCATTTTTTAGATCGCCATCGATCGTTTTTGGCACTCCTACAACACTTGTTTTGACTTGATGCTTCACAAAATACTCTGCGAGAAGTGCAGCGTTAGTATTAGAATCATCACCACCGATAATTACCAATCCATCTAACCCTAACTTCGTCGCCGTTTCCTTCGCAGCAGCAAACTGTTCTGCTGTTTCAATTTTGGTCCTTCCAGAACCGATCATATCGAATCCACCGGAGTTACGGTAGCGGTCAACAATATCTCCAGTCAACAGCATGGTGTCGCAATCGACTATACCGCTAGGTCCATTTAGAAAACCGATCAACTGACTATCCTCTGAGATTTTTTTTATAGCGTCATACAAACCGGTAATGACGTTATGCCCTCCAGCAGCCTGGCCGCCAGATAAAACGACACCAACTTTCAGAGGGTTCGGGTGTGCGACTTCTGATTGTTCGACTCTTAGTAACGGTTGATCAGCGGTGTTACTAATGAGATCCTTCACTTCACTATCCGTAAATGTAGGAGCTGATTCTTGAACAAAACATAATTGGTTGATGTCTTCTATACTTTTAGGTAACTCAGGAACAAATGACCGTCTATGTTGGTTAAGGGATGACATAATACTCTCTCCTAGGTGTTATAAATATATTAATTCAAAATTTTCTTTTTGGCTAGTGATACCATCATGTGCTACAAGGTGTTGATAAACCACTGACAGGTTTCTTCGATGGAAAGAGAACGTTCATCGAGGTGTGAAAAATCATGATCTGTATTAGGCAGTTCTATAAATTTATTCACCCCTACAGAAGAATCCCTAAAAGATTCATAATCATGCGAATGCTTTATATCCATACGAGTGTCTAACTCGCCGTGAATAAGTAAAAAGGGTAATTCAGAAAGTTTCTCCAAATCGTCGGAAACATTTATACTAAAAAACTCCTCAAAAAACTGATAACTCCCCTGTTGACTGTCAATTTGCATCATGGCCTTTTTGCTCTCTGCATCAACAGAGTTTGTCTTAACAAGCTGCCACTGATCCTGCCACTGATCACCACTAAACATGGGACACCAGAGCACTAAACTTCTTACAGACGCACTTTCTGCTGCTGCCTTCACAGCAACGGCGCCACCAAATGAACGGCCGAAAAGACCCAGTCTCTGTGAATCTATATTTGGATGCTGTTTCAAATAGTCGAGGAAAGCAAGTGCATCGCTGAAGTGTCCCGATAGAGTCACGTCATGGAAATGACCTTCACTATCGCCACACCCTCGATAGTCAAATCTCAAAGTCGCAATACCTTCTGAAGCCAGCTTATAGGCTAGGTCGACATATACCCGATGCTTTCCGATTTTGTTACCAGCCAAACCATGACAAAAAAGAACAGCCGGAAACTTTTGACCATCTTTATGCTTGGGAAGGTGCAGAATGCCAAATACTTTTTGTCCCTGATTTTCAACGACAACGGATATTCTTTCTTCAGTTTTATTCAACATAAAGGTCCATCTTTAAAAACTCACATTAACATTCGGGAACGTTAACGGCAAGACCACCCAAGGATGTTTCTTTGTAAATAGTCATCATATCGCGGCCTGTTTGCCTCATGGTATCAATCACTTGGTCGAGAGTCACACGATGACATCCATCGCCTCTTAATGCCAGTAACGATGCGTTAATGGCTTTGATGGCACCCATCGTATTTCTCTCAATACATGGAACTTGCACCAATCCCATGATCGGATCACACGTCAGTCCTAAATTATGTTCCATTCCTATCTCTGCTGCATTTTCAATTTGTTCAATGCTTCCTCCCATCGCAGCAGTTAGCCCTCCAGCTGCCATGGAGCATGCGACACCAACCTCTCCCATGCATCCCATTTCTGCAGCAGAAATCGAAGCTCTAGTCTTGTAAAGGATGCCGATAGCTCCAGCAACGAGTATAATCCTCACAATTCCCTCTTCAGAGGAATTTTCTACCATTTCGTCGTAATATTTGATAACTGCAGGAATAACCCCGGCACTGCCGTTAGTTGGAGCTGTAACGACACGTGCACCAGCAGCATTTTCTTCATTAACAGCTAAAGCCCATAGACTTACCCATTCCATCACATCAGTAGGTCGAATGAGGCCATTTTTCTGATGTTGTAGAAGTTGTTCATGAATACCTTTGGCCCTTCTACTTACGTCGAGACCTCCCGGAAGAACCCCTTCTTGTGCGCAGCCTCTTTCTATACATTCTTTCATCACCTTCCAGATATTTAATAAACCACTAATAACCTCTTCTTCAGAGCGAAAAGCTTTTTCATTTTCCATGACCAATTTGTCAAGAGAGAGGTTGTGTTGGTAGCAGAGGCCTATTAGGTCACTTGCAGTTTCAAAAGGATAAGGAACCTTTTGTTCATGAGCAACGACAGATTCATCTTTCTTCACATGATCGTGGTCAACGATGAACCCACCACCCACAGAATAATAGGTTTTCGAGAGGAGCTCTCTCCCATCTCTGTCAAATATGGTAAATTTCATGCCGTTAGGGTGGTATGGCAATGTTTTTTCGCGGTGAAAAAGTAAGTGTTTTTCTTCTTGAAAAGGAGTGTCCCTGGTACCTAATAGAGGAATGGTATCCGTTTGGCGAACTTTTTGAATATTATCCTCTACTGCATTGGGGTCAACCGTTTCCGGAGACATGCCTTGGAGTCCGAGAATAATAGCGATATCTGTTGCATGTCCTTTTCCGGTAAGAGCTAGAGATCCATATAGATCTACTTTAATAGATTCTGTAACGTTCAGCAGCCCCATGGATTCTATTTTCTCTACAAATTTACGTGCAGCCCGTAATGGGCCTACCGTATGTGAACTCGACGGCCCTATTCCTATGGAAAATAAATCAAAAACGCTAATACTCATGTAATCTCCTACTTTATACCAAAGTGAACTCAAACATTGAATTTTTTAAGTTCACTTTGGTATAGCGTAGATTAGCACAATAATCATAAAAAAAACGAGAGAATCTATTCCTAGATTCTCTCGTTTCATCTCGTTATATATTGTTTGTGCTAAAGGTACTTAAGCAACAAGTTCTTCTACGACCCCTTCTTTGATATACTTGTCTGTATCGAAGGAGTGTGCGCCAATTTTTTCTGCCACAGCAACCAACTTTTGTGGAATATCCTCTGAGTTACCGCTGAGAGCTGAAGTAAGATCCTCGTGTATAGCCATGGTAAAATCTAACAAGATACTAGCTTCATCTGATGGTAAAGTAGGAATTAGTTCCAATAGGTTACCAAGGCTTTTTTCAACAAGTCCTTTAATCACAAATTCAGCATTTACATTTTGCATTCCTTTTATGGAGTCACCGAACGCTTTAATGGCGAGCATTTCATCTCTTACAGCTATGTCAGAGACTGCTTTTAACACATTTGAAAAAGCTTGAACAATATCATTGTCATCACCAGGCTCTTTGGTTTTGATAACCATTTTACCCTTTGGACCTTCAATGATTAA
>JAJFMC010000190.1 GCA_021772365.1 Chlamydiota bacterium | reverse complement strand
TTAGCAGATGGGTGTAAAAAAGACCGTTTACGACAAGTTTGGGGTAGCAATCAGGGTCTTTGGGCAAGATTAGAAAAAAGGTAATCAATAGAGGGAATCGCAAAACTCTAACTGTAAGTATTTCATTATTTAATTGCTCTATTTTTAATAAATCATGCTATAAAGAAGATATAGTATAATCTCATCAGAGGTAAAAGCAAGTGTATAATGTTGGTTTGGTTGGTGCTGGATACATAGCTGATTGGCACTTAAGAGCTCTAAAGAAAATACCTAATGTGACGGTAGTTGGTATTTGCGACTTAAACCTATCAGCAGCTAATAAAATAGCTGAAATCTATAAGATCCCATTTACCACAAACAACCTAAGAGAACTGACAGACAAAGACTTAGATGTCGCACACGTCTTACTTCCTCCTCCGGCACATTACGAAGTTGGCAAGCTACTTATTAATGAGAATATACACACTTATTTTGAAAAACCATTCTGCACCGAAATTGATCAATGTCAAGAATTAGAAAATACTGCAAATACCCACAATGTGAGAATAGGAATTGGTCATAATTTTTTATTTTCAGAGAATTATGAAAAGCTTGTAACCGACATTAAAAAAGATTCACTAGGTCCAATAAGTCATGTCAATATTTTTTGGCATAAAAAACTTGCTCAAATAACTTCAGGACCGAAAAATAAGTGGTTATACGAGCGACCAACAAATACTCTATTAGAAGTTGGCTCCCATTCCATTGCACATATCATTCATCTTCTTGGAGAAACAATTGAAAATTTACATGTAAATGTTTTTTCTCCCACAAACTTCCCCCCGTTTGGCTCAACTTTCCGTAAATGGCTCATTACTGGATCAGTTGAAAAAACAACCTTCTTAATTAGCATCGACCTTAACTCCAACACCGATGAGCACCATGTTGAGGTATTTGGAAGGGTTGGAAGCGCAAAAGTCGATTATGGAAATAACATTTACCTATCAAAAAAACATACAAAATACAGTATGAATTTTGATAGTTACAACCTTGCCCGTCGTATCCATCGAAGTATTCGCAACCAGGCGACAAAAAACATCATCCAATACATTTTATATAAGGCCGGATTCTCTAAAAGGGGGGAGCCATATGGGGATAGCATACTCAACAGTTTATGCACATTTTATGATAACATAGGTCATTCAAGTGATTTGAGACACTCTCCCAGCTTTTCTACCCATGTTATCGACTTGTGCCATCAAATAGGTAAACAAACCCCTTCATCTAAAGTCACACAACCTCCAACATCCTCACAAAGTATAGCTGTCAAAAAACAATGTAAAACAGTAATTTTTGGAGGCTCTGGTTTTATCGGTAAAGCTCTTGTTCGTAAACTCGTAGACTCAGGAGAAAGAATACGCATTCTATGTCGGTCACCAGAATCACTACCAGTCGAATTTCTCAATGAAAGTATTGAAATCTTCAAGGGAGACATACGC
This sequence comes from Chlamydiota bacterium, assembly GCA_021772365.1. GTDB lineage: Bacteria > Chlamydiota > Chlamydiia > Chlamydiales > Criblamydiaceae > JAJFMC01. Next base: position 2,749 of record JAJFMC010000190.1, on the reverse strand, counting down.
AATACAAAAGATATTGAAAAATCAATCCAGGGTATGAAGAATGTAATCCATTTAGCGAAGCCAAACGTAAATACCTGGAAAGACTTCTATAATGAAGATATTACGCCATTGAAACACTTAGCGGAGTCATGTTTACGAAGCTCGGACTGTGAGAAATTATTCTACTGTGGAACTATCGCTTCTTACAATGCAGGATCTAGAGAAGTTACAATTAGTGAAAAAACACCCTACCACTCTAAGATAGATCGTTGTAATTTATATGCCAAATCCAAGGCCTACTCTGAAAAAATCTTAACCGAATACAACCAGGCAAATAACTTACCAGTCACGGTATTTAGACCAGGTATTGTTGTTGGAAAGGGAACCTCACCATTTCATCTTGGTGTAGGGATGTGGAGATGGGATAGTATTTGCCAGTTTTGGGGACAAGGAGATACCCCATTACCTTTTGTTCTTGTTGAAGATGTTTCCGTTGCTATCTCGCTTGCATTAGATAGAGATGATGTGTCTGGACAGTCATTCAACTTAATTGGTGATATCAGACTTACCGCAAAAGAATATATGAAAGAACTATCTGTGTACTGTCATAGTAACTTTACATCCATCCCCACTCCAATATGGAAATTTTATGTTTTAGACTATTTGAAATGGCTTGTAAAAAAAGGACTAAACTACCCAGATACCACACAACCTCTATATAGCGACTGGAATGCTAGGTCCCATCAATCGTACTATGATTGTTCAGAAACGAAATCTGCTCTTAACTGGACACCTTGTGATAACAAGCAAATATTCATAGAAAAGGGAATTGAGGAAATGGTCTACCATTGGTTCAAATAATCGATGATTGACCTTAGAAATCAGAGGCTCCCATGAACTCTTCAATAGCTATAGTAATCATTGGTAGAAATGAACAAAAATGCTTAAATGCAACCTTGGAACCATTAGTAGGCCTTCAGGCTATCTACGTAGACTCAGGAAGTACTGATCGTAGCGTAGTAATAGCGAATAATAAAGATATCCCAGTGCACCAATTATCTCCAGACTCTCCGTTTACAGCAGCAAGAGCAAGAAATGAAGGATTCAAAATAGTAAAAAAACTATATCCTGATATCCGATATGTGCAGTTCATCGATGGCGATTGTGAGCTGTGTCCTGATTGGTTGGACAACGCTTACAATGAACTCGAGAAAAACACTGAAATTGCAGTACTTTGCGGGGAACTAAAAGAAAAATATCCAGATAGAACAATTTATAACAAACTCATACAATTAGAATGGAAATCATTAGTTTATTTTACTGGTACTGTGATTTTTAAAGTCGAAGTATTTGAAGAAATCAATGGATTCAACCCAATAGTTATAGCTGGAGAGGATTCTGAACTAGCTGCAAGGCTTGTAGAAAGTGGATATGTTATCAAGAAACTAAAGATTCCAATGGCAACACATGATGCAAATATACATTCCATCAGTCAATGGTTGTGGAGGACGATTCGCTCTGGTCACGCTGCCGCTGATCGTGCGTATATTCACTCAAAAACTAGGTCAAAAGACGGCTTACAAGAGCTTCAGAGCATACTCATTTGGGGATGTATCATTCCTATAGTGGGGGTTTTTAGCATGTTTATTCATCCGGCATTTCTCCTTTTACTTATATCACTTTATCTTTTATTATTCGTTAAAATAGTTTTCTACAGAATGAATACTTTTAATGACACTTATTTAGATGCAATGAAATACTCTTTCTTTATAGTAGTTGGTAAAACACCTCAAATGTTAGGGCTATCCACATTCTATATTCGTGAGTTATTCTGCAGAAAAAAACACATAATTGAATATAAATAATAATAATTTCGCTATACCTAACTTTAATTACATTGAGCCTTTCAGGAGTTAAGATGTATAAAATAGCTCTTTCATTGACGGTATTATTTATGTTTGGAGTGCTGCCCCTTGTTTATTCGGAAGAAAGGCTCAGACCTAATGACATTAAGGAAGTTATTCCCAAGTTCGAGCAATTTGTTCGAGAAGGTATGGAACAGTCACGTGTTCCTGGTATTGCTATAGCTATTGTATACAACAATAATATTTTCTACTTGAAAGGTTTCGGTTATCGAAATATTGAAAAAAAACTAAAAGTGACGCCTGATACAGTATTTCAAATTGCTTCTGTTTCAAAACCTATCACCTCGACCATTATAGCAAGCATGGTGGGTGAAGAAAAAGTCGAGTGGGAAAGCAAAATTAAAAATCTCAACCCCTCCTTTCGTTTGTCAGACCCATGGGTCACTTCGCAATTAGCGATCAAGGACTTATTAAGTCACAGAAGTGGACTGCCCGACCATGCAGGCGACCTACTCGAAGACCTTGGATTCGATCAAGAAACTATTCTCCACCAATTACGTTATATTGTCCCCTTACAGGCCTTTAGGGATCATTACGCTTATACGAATTCCGGATTTTCCGAAGCAGCATATGCGACAAGTAAACACCTAGGAATCCCCTGGAACGAACTTGCCAAAGAACAGTTATTTTCTCCATTAGAAATGACAGCAACGAGTTATTCTTTTGACGACTATTTTAACAACCCTCAGAAGGCAACGACCTATTTTATAGACGACGATAAAGTCGAACCATTAACAGTTCCTCGTACGCCCGATGCTCAGAGACCTGCTGGTGGTGTCAGCTCTTCAGCAAACGATATCGCCAAGTGGATGATCCTTCAGATGGGAGGATATCGTGATAAAAAT
>JAJFMC010000189.1 GCA_021772365.1 Chlamydiota bacterium | reverse complement strand
GATGCATACCCGTAAGGGTATCGAGGGTTCGAATCCCTCTCTTTCCGCATAAGCACATGACCTCGGTCATGTGCTTTTTTTTATCTATTTGCTAGCTCAAAAAAGACCGTTTACGACAAGTTTGGGGTAGCAATCAGGGTCACAGGAGAATTAACCTGAAAATGGGTTGCTTTTACGTAAGCCGTAAGCAGGGCATTACTGGTTTCGGATTTAATTTTTTCGATTTGTTTTCTCAATTTTCCATCTAGATCTAAGGCGGATAACGCTTTGACCTCTGGGTGTTCTAAGATGTTTTGTTGATTGCTAATCGCTTTATTTGCCTGCTGCCAATCTGACTGTCCGAAAAGGGATTTTATGGCATTCCAAATTCGGTAGACGATACCACTTAGTTGGTCGAATAGTCCGTCGCGTTTTCCATAGCCATGAATGACTTTAACGATTCTATTTTTAACTTCTGTATTCCAAGCGTTTTCGATTTCAAGGTGTGTAATTAGTGCTGTTTTAACTTCTAATACTGATAAGACAGAATTCATTGGCAAATCCTTTTTATGAGATCATTAATAGTGTAATACTTTATGTAAAATTAAGGGTTTTTAACAATCAATAGATTGTGTGCGTGATTACTTTGCTGCGAATAAATTCTGTTTCAGCTCTTTGCCAACTAAAAAACAAATATAGCAAGCTCCTGCTGTTAGTGCTATCGTCGCACCTGTAGGCCAGTCCAAATAAAATGAAATAGTTGTTCCGGAAAAACAAAAAAAACTGCTGAATGCAACTGCTAAAAGCATCATCGTTGAAAGTCGAGATGTGAAAATGTTAGCAATGGAAGGGGGTATCGTCAACATGGTCATCACCAAAATGATTCCTACCACTTCAACAAGGATGACAACGGTCACAGCAATGAGAACCAGCATCAGTATGTAAAGCAAATTGACCGGAATCCCTTGAAGGCGTGCCTGCGTTTCGTCGAAACAAATCATCAGAAATCGCTTGTGTAAACAAAAAACTAAAACAATTACTAAAATGTCGAGTGCGAACAGAAAATAAAGGTCTTCAGGCGTCACCCAAAGGATGTTCCCAACTAAAAAGTTAGTGAGTTCTATATTAAATCCAGGAGTTTGTGAGATAAACAATACTCCTGCAGACATTCCAATCGACCAGAGGGCTGCAATGGCAGAATCTTCTCGCTCTCGATAGTACAGGTGAATCCAGCCGATTATCAGTGCAGAAATGATGGCTGCAGCAAGTGCCCCTACTAGCGGTGTAGCGAAAGTGACTCCATGATTACGTTCTAACCACAAACAGAACCCTATCCCGCCGAGGACGGAGTGAGAGATCCCGCCACTGATGAATGCAATACGCTTGACCACGACATAAGAGCCTATGATTCCACTAACAATCGACGCTCCAAACCCTGCAAGGACAGCGGAAAGAAGAAGGGGGTTGTCTATGATTGCTTGGAGGAATGTCATCTTATGAAGGGTCCTTTTCTTTTTGTATTTGTAACGAACAGCAGGGGGTTTTGGAACTTTCTTCGACAAGAAGCGGAGCGTGGTACAGACCCAATGCAAAATGTTCGCAGACTTCTTGTGTTTTAAAGGTCGTCACATTTCCTTGTACACAAAGTACTCTATCTACTTGCTCTATCGATGTCTTCAGGTCATGCGTCACCATTAAAATTGTTACGTCACCCGCTAGCTTCTGAAGGAGTGTGTAGATCTCAGCTTCTGCCTGGCTGTCGATATTCGCTGTTGGCTCGTCGAGAAGGAGAAATTGTGGTTTGGAGACTAGAGCTCGAGCAATGAGCGCGCGTTGTATTTGGCCGCCGGAAAGCGTGCCTAGAGAACGGTTTTCTAGTCCGGAAAGTCCCATCATTTCAATTGCACTTTGTGCTTCTTCGCGTTGATTCCTACTGTACCGTCCATACCAGGGGAGTTGTGAGAGTAAACCTGAAAGGACGAGCTCATTGACAGAGATGGGAAATTTCCTGTCGAAACTCAAATTTTGTGGGACGTAGCTGATCTGATTCAGTGCTTTATCAGGAGTGCTTCCAAGTAGAGTGATATTTCCACATTTTGGCTTGAAAATTCCCATGATGAGTTTGAGAAGTGTCGTCTTACCACCACCATTAGGTCCGATGATCCCAATGAATTCTCCTTGGTCAACAGTGAAAGAAACATCAGATAAAATGGGCTTGTCCGTATAGGCGAACGTCACATAATCAAATATTAAGATAGGTTCCATAAGTCTATCTATTCCTTTGTGTCTCGATGCTGGCCACAGCTGAAACTACTGGCTAACTTGCGCATATTGGTGAAATAGTCTTCGGAATAAGGATCTAAAGAAATAACGTCTGCTTGGATGTGTGTGGCGACGAGTTTTGCCCCTTTGTTGCTATGTTGCGGCTGAAGAAAGATGGTGCATATATTCAACTCTTTAGCTTGTTTCAAAAGCGTAGTAAGCTGCTTTGGTGTCGGGTCGCGCCCTTCGAATTCTACTGATAGTTGAGTTAGTCCATAGTCTCTAGCAAAATAGGCATACGCAGGATGAGAAACGAGAAATGATGCCCCTTTATGAGAAACAAGTTTATTTGTGAGCTCTTTGTCTAGTGCGTCGAGCCTTGTTAGAAAAGTGTGTAAGTTTTTTCTATAGAACTCTTTGTTTTGAGGGTATTTCTTCATAAGAGTTTCCGTGATATCGATAGCTTGTTTTTTGGCTTCACGAGGACTAAGCCATATGTGAACATCGCGCATATCTTCGGAACATTTGTGGTGGCCATGGTGATGGACGTGATCTGAGCAGATCATATTAATATGTTCGCGCAAGTCAACGATTTGGATCCCAGGATTGTAGTTTTTGAGAACTTGCATGAGTCGTTTTTCAAATCCCTCTCCTAAGCGAAACCATATGTCAGCCTGACTCATCTGTATCATCTGCTTCGATGTGGGTTCAAAGGTGTGAGAACTTGCTCCAGCTGGAACGACAACTTGGATGTCAACTGTATCGCCGGCGATTTCTTTCAAAAATGTCTTGTGAGGAGCGATACTCACTAAAACAGTAGGTTTTGCATGAAGTGCTAGATGAGGGGTAAATGCTAGTATTAAAAAAAATATTATTCTTTGAAACATGGGTATATTCTATCTCTTAAAATGATGGATACTTCAATTATGCCTTTATAAAACTTAAAACTCAATGATGCTTACTCACAGTAGTAATTCTCGTGAAGTAAGGCGTTTAGCACATACGCATAAAGTTAACTTATAAATTGAGGAGCAAAGATCCTAATTGCCACCCAAACCTCAACTAAAACTTCTTTGAGCACGTCAGATATGACGTGATCAAAGATGTTTTATACCTAAATAAATTGAAGAATTGGGGATCGTACCCGTGCCCGATTATTTTTTAGATTGAGCTAGTTTAATTAGCATTGAAACTATGCGAATTAATAGCTCTCGACCGCTAATGTATCGTTTTTCTTCAATTATATTGTCAGCGAGCACAATAAATTCTAATGCCAGTCGATAGACGACTAATTTTTCATGTTCAACATAACTCATTTATTATCTATGAAATTGTACTGATAACTTGAAAATCACCTGTTAATCTGTTTTTAAAGGATTTTGCTGTGAAAAAAAACAATGTTAGGTATAATTTTCTAGAATTGATAATAAGTTAACGTAAAGGAAAGATTATGTCTTCTAATTGCTCAAATGTTACTGTGAAATTTGGTTTTTTTGAAGCAACTTCATGGAACTCTCCTAATTATGCTAAGGGATCTTTGTCTGCTCATGCTTCTAGTTGGACACGAGTTAATGAAACAGCAAGCGTATATTTTGAGGTTGTCAACGATCTGTTTAATGGTTCTTTTCGACGTCGGGAAATCATTAACATGATTAGCTATAAACCATACATTGGTTGTCATCAGGTAATTAGATGCTATGGTATGGGTATGGCCAGGCAAATTGACGCAAAAGCATGTACCGTACTGTTTGATAAAATTTTAAAATTAAAAGAATCAAAACCTGAATTATTTAATATATCTACAAAATCTTTTAAGTTTACTTTAGATGAACTAGAGGAATATGATTTTATTACAGAGCATCAAAAAGAAAATTATTTGAAAAAAATTACAACTGTTACAGGGGAATCAGACTCCAGTGAAGCGAATCTATCAAAATCAGAAATTATAGAAAAAGTTTTCGAGGCTATACTTTACAGTAGATCAAAAGAGTTACAAAGACTATTGAAGAAGTACCCAGAAGCTGTTAACTGGGAAAAAAATGGTGATACGCCACTACAGGAAGCAAGCGGTGGTTATTGTATAAAGGATAAAAACGTTGAAATAGTGAAAGTGTTGCTTAAGCATGGAGCTGATGTAAACAGTCTTGGACACTGTAAGTATCAACGCTTTACAGCTCTTCATAGAGCTGCGTATGGAAATCATTTCAAAATAGCAAAACTATTGTTAGAAGCTGGTGCTGATCCAGATATTCCACATTATGCTGTAATGGAGAATCAATTAATTCCTGAAGAAAAACCAATTCACTCATCGAAATCTAGTCGATTCATACAACTATTAGTAAAAGACTATGGTGTTAATGTTCGTGATACAGATGATGAAGGAAGGACTGTACTAGATTATTTAGTTGAAGAGTACGTTCGTCGGAATAAAAATTTTCCAGACTTCGAAGGACTGCGCAAAATCAATCACAGTTTAGAAGGTAATTATCTTAAAGAGTGCATAAGTTTTGTTCTGTCTTATTTTTCAGATGAAGAGGTGAAAACGGTAAAAATAAACTTTTTTAAAAGTTCTACTGGAAAACGTTATGATGCTTTTGGAATGATTGATCATTTAAAAAAAAGTATAAAATAATGAGCAAATTTGAGAGTTCTGGTTTGATATAGGCCCACTCGTTGGTTTGGGGTGTGTCCTTCAAGGAGGGGGGAGGCACTCTAACACCTTTGTTTTTCCTATCCTTTTAAAGGACTTGCAATCTAATGGTTTCTTGGGGTATGGTAGGCCCTTCATCCTTACGGAGGAGTGTCCGAGCGGCCGAAGGAGCACGCTTGGAAAGCGTGTGTGCGCTAACCCCGTACCGTGGGTTCGAATCCCACCTCCTCCGTTTTCGAACTTTATCCCTCTTCAAATTATTGATTTAATGCCTTGACCCTGATTGCTACCCCAAACTTGTCGTAAACGGTTTTTTTTGCGCCCAGATGCGTAGCCTCGATTTGAAGGTAAGGGTTCAACCCCTTACCGAAAATCGAGGCTTAGCAGATGGGTGTAAAAAAGTCGTTTACGACAAGAAAATGTCTGTATAATATTTTTTCGAATCAGAACGGG
>JAJFMC010000188.1 GCA_021772365.1 Chlamydiota bacterium | reverse complement strand
GCAACCTCCTCAACCAGGTTCCAAACCACCAGACTCTACCCCCCCCCCACCGCCTCTGCCAGCACAACAACAACAACAAAAACAACAACAACAACAACAACAACAACAACAGCAACAGCAACTGCAACAACAACAACAGTTGAAAACTGAACCTCTAGCACCACCCATACAAGCAACGCAGCCACAGTTACAATTTAATGAACCACCTCCTCCTCAGCCCCCTAAACAGCAAATTCCTGTGAATAAATCATTAGACAATCCGGCAACGACAACGGTAGACCCCACCCCGGCACCCGCTGATCTTCAACCCGCTACAAGTAAAGCACCACCTGTCGTTAAAAAACCTAAGGCTACCGTTAAACATACAAAACCCGCAAAATTCGAAGTTGACAGCTCAAAACTCAAAGAACACCACCACTACGACACTCTTATGCAATTTGCTGCTGTTGAACTTGAAGGGAAACTAGAAAAGAAGCAAATTAAACGTACTTAATAAAGGAAAAGCCATGGGAACAGGTTATAATAAAAGAAAAAAACAAGCAAAAATGATGCAAGAAGAGCTCGCAAAAATGCAAGATAAGATGAAAAACTTAGAGGTCGCGGGCTCAGCCGGTAACGGACTCGTTGAAGTCACATTAAATGGTGATAATGAGGTTATAAAGGTGAGAATTAAACCAGATTGTGTTGACCCCGAGGATGTTGAGGGACTTGAAGACTTGATCAAAGCTGCTTGTAATGATGCACAAGAAAAGCTTAAAAAAGAATCTCCAATGGACCTTTCAAATATGATGGGCGGAATGCCAGGTGGCGGAATGCCTGGAATGCCCGGATTAGGTGGCCTCGGCGGATTTTAACGCCAAAAGCTAAAGCTTCAACTTGTTTAAATTTACTGAATACATAGTACAATTATTGAGGGTTTTAAGTTGTCCCATGCAAAATGAAACTCAAAACTCCATGTTTTGAATTTACTTTGTTACACCCATAACCCAAGTTACTTGTTGGTTTCGTCGTATTTAAACAAATTCAAGAATTAACAATTAAAGAAGCAATCTTCGGGAACGTTATTACGATACTCGTTTGTAAGAAGTTCCATAATTTCTTCCGCAGTACAAAGAGTCAATACTTGTTCTGCCAATCGACTCGCAGCAACAACACTTGTATTGCGAATAGCATTTTTGATAGTTGGAATCAATCTCGAAGCGAGTGATAACTCATGAACTCCCAGACCTAGAAGTAATGGTGTAAAACGTGGATCTGAAGCTATTTCTCCACAAACAGAAACAGGGATCCCATGGTGATTTGCTTCGGCGACTACCATTTTAATTAATCGAATAACGCTAGGGTGAGTCGGAGAGTAATACTTTTGTAAAGCTTGATTTCCTCGGTCGACAGCAAGAGAATACTGTACCAAGTCATTGGTACCGATGGATAAAAAATCGCATTCACGCGCAAGCAGGTCACTGATTATAGCAGCAGAAGGCACTTCGATCATACACCCTACACGTATTGTTTTAGCGTACTCTACCCCCCGTTTTTCTAGCTCATCCTGAGACTCTGCAAGTAGTTCTTTTGCCTGCATCAGTTAATATAACGATTAGACCATCGGAAAAAGAATGCTCACCTCTCCTTCAACAGCAGCACGTAAAATCGCTCGGAGTTGTGATTTAAAAACACTACGTTCCTTTAAAAGAAATCGCAAAGCCCGGCACCCTAAAAACGGATTTCCCTTTTCGGGTATCGATTGATTTTTGAGTTGTTTGTCACCTCCAACATCAAAAGTACGGATGACTATTGGCATGCCATCAATTTTTTGGACGATGCGCTTATAGATTTCATACTGCACATCTTCAGGGGGAAACTCTTCACTAGAAAGAAAAATATACTCCGAGCGAAATAGACCGATACCGTGGCTTCCATGGGAGCGTATAAGATCCAGATCATTGACCATCTCTAAATTTGCAGAAAGGCGTATGCGGTAGCCATCATATGTTTCTGCAGGAAAAATTCGATCCTTTTGCATGTTTTGAAAATGCAAATCTACGTCTTCACGGATACTCTGATACCTAAGCTTTGTCTCTTCAGAAGGGTTGATAATGATTTCCCCTGTACGACCATCTATGATGATTAACGCATTTTCATAGTCGAAACTATTTGGGTCGATATTAGCGTTAGAAACAAAAGGAATACCTTTAGCTTTGGCAACTATCGCCGCATGTGAAGTAGATCCACCACTACGGGTTATGAAAGCAGAAACATCATTGCTACGCGCTTCTGCAGCGTCGGAAGCAGATAAATCTTCGGCGATTACAACAGACCCTTGAGGTATATCTGCTAAGCTCACACGAACGCTTTGTAGCAGGTATCCGGAAACACGGCGGGAAATATCTTGAATATCTTTAAATCGCTCGCGAAAGAAAGAGTCTTTGATGGATTGGAATCGTTTTTGGTATTTTTTTATGAGAGATTCAAAAACAAACTCTGCATTCTTTCGAGTATGTCGAATTTCAGTTTCAACAGCGACAGTCAAAAGAGGGTCTTGCATGATTTGCAAGTGTGCATCTAGAATTTCTGCACCTTCTTCGATACGTTCATCTTTAAGTTTCTTTTGGAGTCTGAGGATATCTTCACGGCTCGATTCAACAGCACGTTGGTAGCGGGATATTTCGTGGTCGATATCATCATGAGAGACCACAAATTCAGGTGCATCATCATTAGAAAGAGTGAAAAAGAAAGCCTTACCGATGGCTACACCCCTTGAAATGGGATTACCTTTGATGATGATTTCTTCTGCTACCTTAACCAAGATAATTATTGGGCCTCACCAAATTCACTATCGAAAGCATTCACCAACAAATCCAACGTATCATGAGCATCTTCACCATCACAAGTAATCGTGATATTTGAGTTTTTTTTCACAGCTAGCATTAGGATACTTAAAATACTTTTTGCGTTAACAGTCTCCCGCTTATAGGTAAATTCAACTTTACTTTTAGTATTTTGCAAAAGTTTAACAATAACAGTT
>JAJFMC010000187.1 GCA_021772365.1 Chlamydiota bacterium | reverse complement strand
CTTTTGCCTTTTGCGGAGAAAGGTCAATTCGGTAAAAGGTTCTTCAATAAAGACAAAAGCAGTTTTATCACTCCAAGGTTCCACTTGAATCTCTTGGTTGAAATACATCAGAAACCGTGGAACGACGCTGTTTCTCCTGGGGCGAAGGTAGCAAGCAGGGGCTGTGCCCTCATTGTTTTTCCGATTCTTTTTTTTCTGTTGATGAAAAAAAGAGGACTCTATAAAAATAGGACCATTATTTAAAAGAGTTACGGAGCAAAGGAGATGAATGAGCCCTTGCTAGGGATCACATCAACATCAAACGAAATAGACGCCGTTTGGGCATGCCCAAGCGGCGTTTTGCATTTATACATAAACTATATCACAATAAATATTCTATACCCAGTAAGGAGACATCATGAGAAACGACGATTTTTTTAAGCACTTTATAGGAAACAGCCTGACTTATGACGACTTGATCTTACTTCCGCAGTTTGTGAATTTCTCTCCTAACGAGGTCGATCTCTCGACGATGCTTACAGATGGCATTACGCTGAATATTCCAATCATCAGCTCTCCAATGGATACCGTCACAGAAGCAGAGCTTGCCATCGCTATCGCCCTGCAAGGTGGTATCGGACTGGTCCACTACAACATGCCTCCCGAGCGACAGTACGAACAAATCCTTAAGGTTAAAAGATTCCAAAACGGGTTTGTCTCTGAGCCTTTCACTCTGCCACCTACTGCAACGATTCGTGACGTTGTAGAAATCCGGCAAAGCGAAGGATACTCGATCATTCCTATCACAGCGGATGGAACTCCACGTAGTAAGCTGATTGGGATGATCACCAAATATGATTACTCTACCTTCTCAGAAGAAGACCTCAATAAAACTGTGCAAGAGCGAATGATAGATGTCGAAGAGCTGGCGATTGCAACCTATGATGAGTTGAGTAACGATGGTGTTTTTGATCTGACTCTTGCGAACCAAAGGCTTTTGGACAGTCATAGCGCCGCTCTCCCTATTGTCGATAGTACGGGTAACCTGCTATTTATCATTACGCGTTCAGACCTCGATAAACATCAAAACTACCCACATGCAGCACAAGATGAACAAGGCAGACTTTTGGTTGGTGCAGCAATCGAGACATGGCCGGAAAAAGCACAACAAAGAATAGAGGTTATTGGGAATGATGTAGACATGATCGTCTTTGACACTTCTCAAGGACACACCCAATACGAAATCGATCTCATCAAGTGGACCAAGCAACATTACCCTAACCTTCAGATTATTGGCGGTAATGTGATCACAGCAGAAGCTTGTAACGCGCTAATAGATGCAGGTGCCGATGTGATACGTGTAGGGATGGGGTCAGGCTCTATTTGTACAACGCAAGAGGTTGGTGGCATAGGTCGAGGACAGGCAAGCGCTGTTTATGAATGCGCCAAAGTATGCCACCGCCGTGGTAAACGCTGTATTGCTGATGGAGGTATTAAGTCGAGCTCTGATATCGTAAAAGCTATCTGCCTAGGCGCCGATGCCGTCATGCTTGGCTCATTACTCGCCTGTACTTCCGAAGCCCCGGGCAAAACACATATCAAAAATGGGGTCCTCTTGAAGGAATACCGAGGAATGGGTTCATTAAAGGCGATGGAAAAAGGAAGCTCTGTTCGTTATGGGATACAGACAAGTTCAATTCGTATTGCTGAAGGAGTGTCTGGTATGGTATCGTCTCGTGGTCCTATTTCCAAATGGATGCCGATGCTATTGCAAGGAGTGCGGCAGGGCTTGCATAAACTGGGGCTGCCGACGTTGGGACAGATCCAAGAGAAACTGGCTTCAAATGATATCCTTCTGGAGAGAAGGTCAGAAGGAGCAAAACGCGAAGGGAATATTCATAGCCTTTATGAGGTAGGATCCGAAAGCTACGCAAGTAGCTGCTCGACTCCTGATGATACGGTAACCAAGCGTGTACCTAGTAAAGAACAACTCGCAATGAATTAGGAATGATCATGGAAACGTTGACATATAAAGATGCAGGAGTTGATATCGACGCAGGCAACGATCTCATCACCAGACTTAAAGCCTCCTTCCCTGATATCGGAGGATTTGGTGGGCTATACCCAATTGGTGAACAGTATTTGGTGGCTGGTTGTGACGGTGTGGGGACGAAACTCAAGATAGCTTTTGGAATGAAAAAACACGATACCATTGGTATCGACCTAGTTGCTATGAGTGTAAATGATGTATTGACTACAGGAGCTAAACCCCTATTTTTTCTCGACTACTTTGCCTCTTCTAAGTTAGACCTGAATGTTGCCGAACAGGTGCTGTCAGGTATTGCCAAGGGATGTTGCGAAGCCGGATGTATCCTACTCGGTGGTGAGACTGCTGAGATGCCTGGTTTCTATCAAGATGGTGAGTATGATCTCAGTGGATTTTGTGTCGGCATGGTCCATCATGACGATTTAATTAACGGTGTTAATATACAGTTAGGTGATAAAATCGTTGGGATCCCTTCCAGTGGATTTCATAGTAATGGGTTCTCTTTGGTACGTAAAGTTCTGGAAAAAAGCGGTATGACATTCGAGACTCCATTTCCTTATAATGGTGAGCCGATTGGTCATATCCTGCTTTCACCAACGCGTATTTACGTTAAGGAAGTGTTGAAAATTACCGATGAATTTGAAGTCAAAGGTCTTGCACACATCACCGGTGGGGGGATACAAGATAACATTCCTAGGGTGATCCCTAAAGATCTAGGAATTTGCATCGATAGAAGTAGTTGGAAAGTTCCTCCTGTATTCAATTGGATCCAGGAGCTTGGCGGCATCAATGAAAAAGAGATGTTCCGTACATTCAATATGGGAATCGGCATGGTATTGATTATGAAACCAAACGAAGCGCTTTGTTTGACAAATCGTGAAAATGACTACGTAATGATCGGAGAAGTCATAGAAGGAGAAGGAGTTCAATGGCAATGAGTACAAAATCAGAAAAACACCCCTGTCACCGTATTTTGGTAAGTTTGAAACAGGGATTTCATGACACCTATGCAGAACAAATCAAAAACAATATCGTTAACTATCTGGACTTCGATGTCGAAAAAGTAAAAATCAATAAAATTTACGGTATCAAAAAACCGCTGACTTCGGAACAGCTACAACGTATTGCGGAAGGGCCTCTCATCGATCCCATTGTAGAAGAGTCAACGACCAAAGAACTGCCAGACCTAGACTACGACTGGACGATCGAAGTGGGTTTTAAGCCGGGGATGACGGATAACACGGGAAAAACTGCACAGATCACTATCGAAGATTACCTAGGTTCTCCTTTCCATGGGCATGAGGAAGTACACTCCGCGACGCAGTACTTGATTAAAGGTGCGATTACCCTCGACGACGCGCAAAAAATAAGCAAAGAGTTACTGGCCAATGAGCTCATCGAAACAATCACCATCCATCAAAATTCCAGTACTTATGAGGAAACTGATTCCCTCTCTGTGGATGTTGTCGATGTCCATATCCACGATGATGCTTTGAAATTACTAAGCCAAACAATGCAGTTGGCCCTCAACTTAGAAGAGATGCAAGCCATACGAAGCCACTTCTCTAAAGAAGAGGTAATCGCCGAGCGTAGTGAAATGGGATTACCCCCCAACCCGTCAGATGTCGAAATCGAAGCCCTTGCACAGACGTGGAGTGAACACTGCAAACACAAAATCTTTAATGCTCGCATCACCTATCGTGAGGGTGAAGAGACTGAGGTGATCGACAGCCTTTTCAATACTTATATCAAAAAAGCTACCGACGAAATTGCTGAAACAAAAGACTGGCTCGTTTCTGTCTTTACCGACAATGCGGGTATTATCAAGCTCAATGAAGAGTACGACATTTGTTTCAAAGTAGAAACACACAATAGTCCATCGGCTTTAGACCCATACGGTGGTGCTCTAACTGGAATTCTCGGTGTTAACAGAGATATCATGGGTGCGGGTATCGCTGCTCGTATCGTCGCCAACACCGACATCTTCTGCTTTGCTCCACCCAATTATTCCTACCCCATCCCCAAAAAGCTTCACCATCCAAAACGTATCTTCGAGGGAGTACGTAAAGGGGTCGAACACGGTGGAAACAAAAGTGGTGTCCCAACGGTGAACGGAGCGATCGTATTCGATGATCATTACCTAGGGAAACCTCTGGTCTATTGTGGGACGATAGGAATTATTCCCCACATCATTCACGGAAAACTTTCTCACCTAAAAGAGCTTGTCCCTGGAGACCGTATTGTTATCGCAGGAGGAAGAACAGGGAGAGATGGTATTCACGGAGCAACGTTTTCTTCCGAAGAACTAAATGAACAGAGCACAACCAGTGCTGTACAAATCGGCGACCCGTTCACGCAAAAGAAACTGCACGATTTTATCATGGAAGCGCGCGATCATGGGCTATATCGTACCCTTACTGACAACGGTGCCGGTGGTTTCTCTTCATCAATAGGAGAACTTGCAGAAATATCTAACGGCTGCGAAATTCATATCGACCACGCACTAATGAAGAGCTTGGATTTGAAACCGTGGGAGATTTTGCTTAGCGAGTCGCAGGAAAGAATGACTCTTGCTGTTGATTCAAAGGATCTGATTTTACTCAAGGAACTCGCGCAGAAGCACGAAGTAGAAATCTGCGATGTCGGGGTGTTCACAGACACCGGATATTTCCATGTTACTTACCGAAGCCATACCATCGCTTACCTGTCGATGGAGTTCCTACATAACGGACTTCCACAGATGGACCTACAAGCAGTTTGGTCACCCCTTCCCAAAGAAGAAATTGTTATTCCTCACGGACAAAACCTTGGAGAAGATCTCAAAAAAATCCTTTCTAGATTTAATGTTTGCAGCAAAGAATCGGTCATCAGGCAATACGATCATGAAGTGCAAGGCGGCAGCGCGTTGAAACCTCTGACTGGCATTCATAATGACGGCCCCAGCGATGCGGGTATCGTCCGTCCACTGGAATGCCTAGACAGTGAGAAGCACCACTACGAAGGAATCGTTGTCAGTAATGGTATATGCCCGAAATTCAGTCATTTAGACGCATATGACATGGCAGCAAGCGCCATCGATGAAGCCTTACGTAACTATGTTGCTGCTGGAGGTGATCCCGAACATGTCGCAATCCTGGATAACTTCTGCTGGCCCGACCCAGTCCTCGATCCCAAAAAGACGCCCGATGGAAAATTCAAGCTGGCACAGCTCGTTCGTGCCAACAAAGCCCTATACCAAGTAGCTAAAGATTTTGAGGCGCCCATCATTTCCGGAAAAGACAGCATGAAAAATGATTTCCGCATCGGAGACACCAAAATATCGGTACCGCCGACGTTACTGATCTCTGCATTTGGTAAGATTCACGATATCCGTCAGTCGGTATCAATGGATTTCAAATGTCCGGGTGATCATGTCTACGTCTTGGGGATCACTAAGATAGAACTTGGAGGTACGGAATATGCACAAATCCATAACCTTGCAGAGGGTATAGCTCCAACTGTTGATGGAAAGAATGCACTAAAAACCTACAAGCAATTGCACCGTGCCATTCGTGATGGAATGGTGGCTTCCTGCCACGACTGCTCCGACGGAGGACTTGCTGTGGCTATTGCTGAGTCAGCCTTTGCAGGAATGCTCGGAGTCTCTGTCCACCTTAATGCTGTTCTTAAAGAAGGTCCACAAGTGCCTGCTGAAACGTTATTCTCTGAGTCGAACAGCAGATTTATCATCAGCGTCGCACCGGAAAATGCTGGCGATTTTGAAAAACTCATGGTAGGCTGTCCTTTGGCAAAAATCGGTGAGGTCGATGATGGTGAAGAATGTATTGTACTCAATGAAGGAGTTGAGGTGTTGAAGGAAACAATTTACGACTTAAAAGCGTCCTGGCAACTGCCTCTCAATAAAGGAGGTCTCTCATGAAACCTGTACGTGCACTCATCATATCCGGCTACGGTATCAACTGTGAAAAAGAGATGGCTCATGCTTGTAAAAAAGCCGGTGCCGAAACATCAATTGAACATGCCAACGATTTACTGAGTGGTCGCATCGAACTTTCGAAGTATCACCTCCTTGCTTTTCCCGGAGGGTTTTCTTTCGCTGACGAACTTGGAGCAGGTAAAGCGTTTGCTAACCGCCTCTCTTTTAGCCACCGGAAAGGAGCGAGCCTTAAAGAGCGACTTCATCAATTTATTTCTGAAGGTAAATGCATCATTGGTATTTGCAACGGTTTCCAACTGTTGGTAAAGCTTGGCCTACTTCCAAGCTTTAAAGAGGCAGATTCAAAACAAGAACTTTCCCTCGCACATAACGATAGCCAAAAATTCGAATCGCGTTGGGTGAACCACAAAGTGCTTGGATCTCCATGTGTATTTACTCGTGGAATTGACAAGCTATACCTTCCGGTTCGACATGCCGAAGGGAAACTTGTCGCCAGACACTCAGAGGTCATCGACAATTTATTCAACAACAAGCAAGTCGTTCTTCAGTATGCCGACCCTAACGGTAATGCTGCTTACACCTACCCTGACAACCCGAACGGTTCAGTAAAATCTATCGCTGGTCTTTGCGATGAAACAGGACGTGTCTTCGGTATGATGGCGCATCCCGAAGCGGCAATTTACTTCACCAATCACCCCCATTGGCATCGCCTACGTGAGGAGGCAAAGCGAAAAAGTGAAGCGGTCCCCGAGGAGGCTGATGGATACAAAATTTTTAACAATGGCATTCAATACCTAAGAGAAAGCTTATGAATAAAGATCATCTACCCATAAACACAGCGCTCATTAGCGTTACCGATAAGACGGGCCTTATAGATTTCGCTGCCCACCTCTTTCAGCTCAACCCGAGCTTAAAAATTATCGCTTCGGGTGGGACGGCAAAAACTCTTCGGGAAGCAGGCATTAATACCATCCCTATCGAGAAGTATACAGGATTTCCTGAGTGCTTCGAGGGACGCGTGAAGACATTACATCCTAATATAGCTGGCGGCATACTCTTCAAACGTGGTGATCACGACGATGAGGCGAGAGAGCTAGGAATCTTATCTATCGACTTAGTGATCTGCAACCTCTATCGTTTCCAAGATGCCGCAAACAAGCCGGGTATATCCACAGACGAGCTAATCGAGCAAATGGATATTGGAGGCTCTACACTTATTCGTGCAGCGCTAAAAAATCACAAGCATGTCGCTGTTGTTACCGACATTCACGATTACCCACCCCTCATGCATGAGCTTGATAATAGCGATGCTAAAATCTCTTTACAGACAAGACAGCGGCTCGCGCAAAAAGCTGCTGTTCTAAGTGCTGAATATGAAGCGGCTATAGCACAGGAACTGACAAAAAGGCTTACAGAAGAAGAGACATACCGTCCGAACCTCCGCTACGGACGTAAGTTGCGATACGGAGAAAATCCTGATCAAGAGGCGTGGGTTTACCAATTTGCAGATCAGTACGGCATTGCACAATCTGAGGTGCTTGCTGGCAAAGACCCTTCGTACAATAACTACGAAGATGCCACGTGTGCTCATAGTGCTACCGAAGAACTTGCTCGGGCAGGATTCAAAAATGGTGTGGCTGTGATAAAACACGGTAGTCTATGTGGCTATGCGACAGGTCCTACACAGGGAGAAGCATTCGACAAGGCCTGGGAAGGAGACAGCAAGTCGGCATTCGGCAGTGTCATCAGCTTCACTGACAAGGTTGAAGAATCTCTGATCTCTCATCTCAAAGGGAAGTTTATCGAGGTAATGATTGCTCCTGAATTCGATCTAGCATTTACCAACTGGGCAAAGGAGAAAAAACCTAATCTGCGCCTTCTTAAAACTCCGACAACGTCAAATGAACGTCCTCTCGTCCATAAAAATGTTTCTGGAGGGATGCTTGTACAGACAAGGAAAGAACTACGATCAATACGCTTGGGTAACCTACTCAACCCAGCACAAGAAGAAGTCGGAAAGCGCGTAGGTGTCGTCACCAAAAAACAACCAGACCAGGACAAACGCAATAAATACGTGTTTTCTATCGCTGCAGTCAACTACGCAAAATCCAACGCTATCGTTATTGTCAGAGAATGGACTCCTGGCTACTACCAATTAATCGGTGTTGGATCCGGACAACCCAACCGTGTAGATAGCTTGCAACGCTTGGCCATCCCCAAAGCTATGGAAAATTTTGAAAACGAAAATGTTTCTGATATGAAAGAGGCTTTGAAAGGATGTATTCTTGCAAGTGACGGATTCTTCCCATTTGACGATAGTATTCGTTACGCAGCGCAATTCGGTATCCAGTACTGCATCCAGCCGGGTGGATCCATCCGCGACGACGAGGTAATCCAAGCGGCTAATGAACTAGACGTATGTATGGTATTTACCGGTGAGAGATATTTTACGCATTAAAAGGAGATTTAAATCATGACAAACGCAACGTTGAAATCGACTTTCCTCCCTGAATTGGGTAAGCGCACACAAGGAAAGGTCCGCGATATTTATGAAAATGAAAAAACTCTGACATTCATCACAAGCGACCGTATTTCGGTATTCGATCGTGTCCTCAACGAAGCTATCCCACAAAAAGGGCATATTCTGAACGATATCTCTATGTTCTGGTTCGAACAGACAAAAGATATCATTCCTAACCACATCATCAGAGCTATCGATCCCAACGTCATGGTCGTTCGTAAGTGTAAACCGCTTATGGTCGAAATGATCGTACGTAACTTTCTAACGGGTTCGCTTTGGCGTACGTACGCAAAAGGGGAGCGTACAAAATGCGGTATCCCTCTTCCAGAAGATCTCAAGGAGCACGATCAACTTCCTCACCCAATCATCACGCCAACAACGAAAAGTGTTGGTGGACACGATGAAGATATCACAAAAGAGGAACTCATCGAGAAGGGTATTGTCACAAAAGAACAGTGGGAACAATTAGAATCCATTTCCATGAAACTATTCCTACGAGGTCAAGAAGTTCTCAAAGAAAAAGGAATTATCTTTGTCGACACAAAATACGAGTTCGGTCTTGACGAATCGGGACAACTTACTCTTATTGACGAAATCCACACTCCCGACTCTTCACGATTTTGGTTCGCCCAAGATTTTGAACGTCGTGAACTAAAATTTCCGGATAAAGAGTTCGCCCGCGAATACTGCCGTAGCAATGGATTCATCGGTGAGGGACTTCTCCCAAAAATCCCTGATGAGATCATCGAAAAAATTCATGGCGGATATAAAGACGTTTACGAGACGATCACAGGAAATCCACTAGGGCAACTCCACTCTTCAGTCCCGCAAAGAGTACTGCAAAACCTTCGTGAGTCAGATGTTATCAAAGGATATTTTGTCTTGATCATCACGGGGAGTGAAAAAGATCAACCTCATGTCGACAAAATCACAGCAAAACTCGACGAGTGTGGCATCCCACATGCTGCCTACGTTGCCTCTGCACACAAGACTCCGAAGAAGACTCTAGCAATTATTGATGAATACAATCAGTCGTTAGAACCCGTCGTTTGCATCACAGTAGCAGGAAAAAGTAATGCCCTATCGGGACTTGTCGCAGCAAACCTACGGTGGCCGGTCATCGCTTGCCCTCCATTTAAGGATTACAGCGATTACTTAACCAACATCCACTCATCTGTACAAATGCCTAGTAACGTCCCTGTACTTACAGTCATCGACCCGGGCAACGCCGCACTTGCAGCAGAAAAGATTCTGAAGACAATGGAGGCTAGAGCATGAACATATTAGTCATCGGTGGTGGCGGACGGGAGCATGCTCTCGCTCATACATTCAACCGCCAAGGGCATCAAGTTTACTGCCTACCGGGAAATGGGGGTACCCAAGCTATTTGTGAGTCTCTTCCTAAAATGTGGCAAGCAATAGACCACAATGACTTCGAGCAACTCATTGCTTTTGCAAAAGATGTCGACATCGACCTGACAGTATGCGGACCGGAAGCTCCTCTTGAACAGGGCCTAGCCGATATATTTACGGCACAAGGGCTACGTTTTTTTGGTGCGTCGAAGATTGGAAGCAAGATCGAATGTCAAAAGTCGTGGTCAAAAGATTTCATGCACAAATACCGCATCCCTACTGCACGGTCCGTGACTTGTAGGAGTAGCATAGAAGCTAAAGCTGCTTCAGCCAACCTTTTTTATGACTGGGAAGGACTGGTGGTGAAGCCTAATGGACTGACAGCGGGAAAAGGTGTCGTTGTCTGTGAAAAACTCCAGGATGTTGAACTAGCTATTTCCCTGATTATGGACGACAAAAAGTATGGCAATGCAGGACAAGAGGTCGTCATCGAAGAAAAACTGATCGGTAAAGAGGTCTCAATCATGGCGTTTTGCGACGGCTCGACCATCGTGCCGATGATTACTGCACAGGACCACAAACGTCTATATGACGGTGGGCAAGGTCCGAATACCGGCGGCGTCGGTGCATATACGCCTACACCTTTCCTTTGTGAGAGGACGATGCATACAATCGAAGAGACGATCATTGCGAACACCCTCGAAGGGCTCAGGCAAGAGGGTATCGACTACAAAGGCTTCCTTTATTTCGGAATCATGCTCACGGCTGATGGACCAAAAGTTCTCGAGTACAACTGCCGATTTGGTGATCCCGAAGCACAGGTTATTCTTCCTCTTCTCGACTCCGACCTTGTCGATATACTAGTGCATTGCTGCGAAGGGCGGCTGAGTGAGGCAGACATCCGTTGGAATAATAAAGCTGCTTGTACCGTTGTCATGGTATCAAGGGGATATCCCAAAGCTATCAGAACAGGATTTCCTATTTCAGGAATTGATAGTGTTGCAGATGATAAAGATACGATTGTCTTCCACGGAGGAACAAGAGTAGAAGCTAATGGAGAAATCGTTACAACGGGAGGCCGTGTCCTTGCCGTAACATCTCTGGCGTCATCGCTGAGTGAAGCAATTGACAGATCTTACAAAGCAGTTGACAACATTCATTTCGAGGGTGCTTACTACCGGTCAGATGTCGGTCGTCAAGCAAGTATCGAAAAAGAAACGGCACAATTAACAGCGACGGTATAAGAAAAGGAGAAAGATAAACGTGGGCGACAGCAATTCCCGCTATTTTTTAAACACACCCCAAAGCAATCCAACGAAGTCTTGGGAAAATAGCGGAAATTGCTGCGTAGACGTAAAAGACGCTACAGGGGAAAACTACCAGTTACTATACTCACCATCAGAGGGAAAAGTACTGAACGTCGTTGTCTTCGGGTCGGGGTCAGGCACAAACCTCCGCGCTCTCCTCGATGCACAAAAGCAATCGAAGCAATTCAAAATCCAAGCGATCGTCAGCGACAGAAAGTGCAAGTGTTACGAGACAGCAGAATCGGAAAATATCCCTCTTATCTACATTTCATTTCTCAAATTTATTAAAAACCACGGAACGGAAAAAGCGACCCTCTCTTTGAGAATGCAATACGAGGAAGAGGTCATTGATGCTCTTGAAAAACTCAATATTTCCATGGACCTCATCTTTCTGGCTGGTTATATGCGGATCGTTACTTCTACACTACTCAATCGCTTTCCCAACAAAATCCTCAATGTACACCCTGCAGACCTATCCGTCACTGACGCCAAAGGTAACCGTGAATATGTCGGTGCCAACGCTGTCTATGAAGCTCTCTTAGCTGGAGAAGGAGAAACGTGTTCGTGTGTGATCATAGTCGATAATGGCGTCGACACGGGTCCCATCATCGCAACAGGACCAGCTGTTAAATACACAGATATACTCCCCATCACCAAAGAATCCGCCCAGCGCCATCAAGAGAAACAAAAACAACAGAGCGACTGGCCAGTAGCCGTCAAAGTCATTGAACTTATTAGTCAAGGTCTCGTCGGTATCGGCGATAAAAAAAACATCTTTATTAATGGTATTCCACAAAGAGAGGGGGGATATCACATCACAAAAGCACTACCATGAAGGAGGCGATAAAGTGTGTGGTCTATTAGGAATTATTGGTAAAGATCCTGTCATTGAAGAC
>JAJFMC010000186.1 GCA_021772365.1 Chlamydiota bacterium | reverse complement strand
TAACCTCCCGGCACACTATTCCATGATTTACGCTAATCCTCAGAAGAGGAGGGGGGATTGGTCCACCGACTATTTCCTATTCGACGGACCTGCTCCAGGGAGTGGTGAACAGTTCCGGTCTGAGCACCTACCAAACCCACTCCCCGGGAATTTTTTTCTAGCCGGCGGTATCGACAGCGCTAACGTTCAAACACTACTACAAACGTACCAACCAACAGGCGTGGACGTATCGTCAGGTGTAGAATCCAACGGCAACAAAGACTTTAGCAAAATACAAACATTCATAAAGAAGGTGAGAGACCATGACGAAACAATACGGTAAATTCGGAGGGATGTATATCCCCGAAATTCTTATTGCACCCATAGAAGAGCTCTCACAAAAATGGAAGAGCTTGAAGAGTGATGAGGACTTTCTACTGCAGCTCCATCAAGAGCTTGAATCATATGCGGGGCGTCCGACACCACTGACAGAGGTACCAAGTTTTGCAAAGTATATAGGAGGTCCACGTGTCTTCCTCAAACGTGAAGACCTGCTACACACGGGTGCTCATAAGATCAATAACGCCATAGGACAATGCCTCAGTGGCAAAGCTCTGGGTAAAACACGCATTATTGCCGAAACAGGCGCTGGACAGCATGGGGTTGCCACAGCCACAGCATGCGCGCGACTCGGACTCCAATGCGTTGTTTATATGGGCGCTAAAGATATCGAACGGCAGGCTCCTAACGTCACCAAAATGCGTCTACTAGGAGCTGAAGTCATAGCCGTGAACCAGGGGAGAAAGACCCTCAAAGAAGCCGTTAATGAAGCCCTAAGAGACTGGTCTTCGTCTTACGAAGACACACATTACTGCTTAGGTTCGGCATTAGGACCATATCCCTATCCTGATATCGTGGCAACATTGCAAAGTGTGATTGGAAAAGAAGCGCGGCAGCAGGTGCTCCATGTTACAGGACAGCTACCAACGCACGTCATCGCCTGCGTAGGGGGCGGATCAAACGCCATCGGCATTTTTTCCGGATTCATCGATGACGAAGCAGTATCCCTTGTTGGTGTTGAGGCAGGTGGGACGGGGAAGAATCTTGGAGAAAATGCCAGTAGATTCGCAACTGGATCGCCAGGTGTACTGCATGGATGCTACACATATCTCCTGCAAGATTCGTGTGGTATGATAGCCGAGACGCACAGTATTTCTGCAGGACTGGATTATCCGGCAGTAGGGCCGCAACACGCGCATCTTTATGAGCTAGGACGAGCCACGTACAGCTCCGTAGATGACAACCAAGCATTAGAAGCATTTAGGATACTTTCTGTCGAGGAAGGGATTATTCCCGCATTGGAATCCAGTCATGCATTGGGATACGCCCTGCAGCAAAGCTATGCAGCTGACGACACTATCATCATTAACCTATCAGGTCGAGGGGACAAAGACCTACCACAACTTATGAGTGAAGGAGTCATCAGATGAAGGAAATTTTCGAGAAAAAAGCCTATTTAGGATATTTGACCGTAGGGGATGGAGGATTGGACTACTCGCTTGAAACAGCATTGGCGTATGTCGAAGGAGGAGTTGATATCATTGAGATAGGCGTACCCTTTACCGATCCTGTCGCTGATGGACCCACCATTCAAAAAGCTATGGATCGAGCGTTGCGGGCAGGGACGACACCACAATCGATATTGACATTTGTCGAAAGATTTAGAGAAAAGTCTCAAACGCCTTTAGTCCTGTTTAGCTATTACAATCCCATTTTACAAATGGGTGAAGGGTATCTTCAAGAGTTAAAGCAGCTAGGTGTGCAAGGCATGATCCTTGTGGATGTACCCTATACTGAAGTCAATCATTTGGAGCAGATGATTGATCATATACCAGTCATTACCCCATCATCTACGAAAGAGCGTATATCTAGGTGTACAAGTGACGTCAATAGCTTCGTTTACTACGCCTGTCAAAAAGGAACGACAGGAGCTAGGCAGTCGATACCAGACGCAGCTGTTGAAGATATACGTAGTATTAAGGAAATAGCACAAGCGCCCGTTGTTGCAGGGTTTGGTATTAGTACACGTGAGATGGCCAAGCAAGTTATTGAAGCGGCAGATGGATTTGTTGTAGGATCGCATTTTGTTAAGGCTATGGGAGATACGGTGGCTCCCCACAAAATGGTCGAAATCGTTAAAAAAATCGATCCTAGAACGGATTGTTAAATAATTTCTTTGATCTAGGTTTTTTTAAGCATTTTCCAATTTTAGAAGTTGCAAAACATATAGATTATTTCACTGTAGGGAAGAATGAAGCGACCAATTATTTGACCGAACGGACCCATATTTAAGTCGAAAATATCGGAATTTGGGCATGCTGTGCGCAAAAAAATCGATGAAACGGCCGAAAAAGTGTAGGAGGCCCTCCTGCGAGGCTTCATCGGCCAGGACTGGCAGTCCTGGCCCTTCCCGCAGTAAAACTATTTACCAGCTTTAATAGTGGTAACTGCTTTGGTATACCATTTCTTGAAGAAAGTGACGGTAAGTTTGTATTGTTCGTCACTGAAATAGTTCACTCCAGATAATTTTGTTAGTGCTATTTCAGATCCCGCACCTTCGTACATGATATATACATTTTTTTGGATATATTTGACAGATTTGTCAGATTCAATCTGTTGACTTAACTCACTTGATCGGCTTTCGCAAGCATCGAGTATAACATAATTTTTGTTATTCAATCTAATAAGACGTAATGTAGCAATTTCATTTTGATTGAGAATTTTTTTTCCTTCATTTACTGTTTTAACATCGGTTAAGCATAAGGGGTGGAT
>JAJFMC010000185.1 GCA_021772365.1 Chlamydiota bacterium | reverse complement strand
AAAAGCGGGCTTCACGAACTCCGAACCCGAGAAAACGACACGTATCATTGTCAGTAGACACCCAAAGATTCCTGGCTACATCATGAAAACCCACCTAGACTCACAAAAAGCCCGAAAAAATTTGCCGGAGCAGTATTACTGGCTACTGAGAATCGAAGGAGTAAAAAGAGTAAAAGAGCTCATCACAATTAATGGCTGGGACGATACTTTTAAAGTTCCTAAAAAGTGGATCTATCCTTTGCCAGCAAAACCAGTTCCCCCTCCGGCTTTTCAAAGAATTAACTTCATTTTAGTTGAAGAAGATATGGACCTTCTCGATAGAAAGGAAAACAAGCGAATGTGGACGAGTCAGGTCACTGACAAATTATTACTTGAGAAATTATATATAATTACAGAAACCCTCGGACTAAACGACTGTGCAAAGCCCGATAATGCCCCTTTCTCTAAGGATGGTAAAATCGCTTTTATCGACACCCAATCATTTGACAAGTGGCCGGTTTTATATAAGAAACTCACTCCTTTTTTAAGTTCTGAAATGCGAACGTACTGGAAAATATTAACAACAAATAGAAGAAAGTAACACGAAGAGGCCGCCTTCTTCGTGTTAAAAATATGGGTAAACGTCAACATCTGATTGTTTTCAAATTAAAATCATTATTACAACAATAAAAAGAAAATAATTATTGAACCCTTTAAACAAAAATGTTATGCTTAATCCTATTTTAATTACAAACAACTATTATTTTAAAGGATAATACAAATATGGAAACTCAAGAAAAATCTTTTCTTTCAAGGGTCCAATCTGGTTTTAGAAACACCTTCTTCCCGATATACGGTGTAGAAATCAAGCGTTTTTTACCGATGGCCTTTATGATGTTCTTCATTCTTTTCAACTACACCATCTTACGTAACGTTAAAGATACGTTAGTAACGAATGGTCGTGGTGCTGATGCAGATATCATTTCATTCATTAAGCTATATGGAACGATGCCTGCAGCAATTCTATTTGTGGTCATCTACTCGAAAATGGCCAATATATTAAGCCGTCAAAAAATATTTTACTTAATGATCGGCCTATTTCTCGCCTTTTTTGGATCATTTGCGTTTGTAATTTATCCGAATATAGACATGCTACACCCAAGTGCACAAACCATCCACAACCTCCAAGAATACTACCCAAATTTCAAGGTGTTAATTGCAATGTGGGGTAACTGGACTTACTGTTTATTCTATGTCCTTGCCGAGATGTGGGGAAGTACCATTCTTTCTCTGTTTTTCTGGCAGTTAGCGAACGAAATCACTCTTTCGAGCGAAGCCAAGCGTTTTTACCCACTATTCGGTGTTATAGGGAACCTAGGGCTGATTTTTGCCGGTCGGACAACAAAATACTTTTCTTCACTTTCTTCTTCTCTACCAGCTACAGTCGACCCATGGCAGATCAGTTTGAACTACCTAATGACAGCCATCATCATCAGTGGATTTGTCGTGATCGCCCTTTATTATGTCGTTAACAGCAAAGCTTCTAATGAGCAAGCTGAACTACAAAGTGAAGCGAAACCTAAGAAGAAAAAGAAACCTAAACTCGGTGTTATTGAAAGTTTCAAGTACATATTCACCTCTCGCCACCTTCTATGTATCGCATTCCTCGTTCTTGCATACGGTATCACCATGAACTATATCGACGTTCTTTGGAAAGGGCAGGTAAAACTTCTCAGTAACGGAAACAACAACAAGACAGCAGAAATTTTTGGTAACTTTTCTGAAATTACCGGTTATCTTGCGATTTCACTCATGTTCATCGGCGGATGGTTCCTAAGAAGATTCGGATGGTATAAATCCGCTATTCTCGTACCACTTGTATTGATGGGTGCAAGCAGCATTTTCTTCGGTGCAATCATTTACGGTAACATGACACCTGTCGGCGAGCCTATGATGATCTTATTTGGTACACCAGTTACAGCTATCTACCTAGCGGCACAAATCGGTACGTGGTCAGGAGCTTTCACTAAAGCATCCAAGTACTCGCTATTCGACTCAACAAAAGAGATGGCATACATCCCTCTTGATGATGAACTACGCTCCAAAGGTAAAGCTGCTGTTGACGTAACAGGTGGTAGATTGGGTAAATCCGGTGGATCAGCGACAATCGTAGCATTAAGAACAATGATGCCGAGTGCTTCACTATCATCACTTGCTCCATACCTAGCTGGTCTTTCACTTGTCATTATCACTGGATGGATCATCTGTATTGGTAAATTGAATAAGAGCTTAACCAAACTTAACGGTGAAGCAGAGGCTGAAGAGCAAAAAGCTACTGATGAAGCTTCTCTTCAACCACAACCTGCCAAGTAATTTTTAAGAGCCACTTGCGATTCTAGCAAGTGGCTTCTTTATACCCAAACAAGCTGAAGAATTGGGAATCGTGCCCGTGCCCGATTATTTTTTAGATTGAGCTAGTTTAATTAGCATTGAAACTATGCGAATTAATAGCTCTCGACCGCTAATGTATCGTTTTTCTTCAATTATATTTAGACACCGACAAACATC
>JAJFMC010000184.1 GCA_021772365.1 Chlamydiota bacterium | reverse complement strand
TTGTTCCGATTTCAACCACTTTAGAAATTTGTATTGTGGCGATTGCTCGGGGAGTTCGTCAAAAGTTGTTGGGATAAGGAGCTGCGCAGGGTTCGTTAGTACGTGCTCAACACTCCCCTTGTCGGCATGATTAAAAATTTTGCATGCTTTGAGATCGGTATCGATTACTCCTTTGTAGTCTTTAATGCTATGCTGCAAGATCAATGCTCCGTCGGTAATACCATACAAACCCTCTTCCATCGTCGCGGAGATCGCTCCGGAAGGAAATACTCTTGTAGTAGCCTTGTAGACGTGGTAGTCGGTAAATTCTTTGAGAATAAGATCCCCTATACGATTTTTGATCTGTTTGTAAGGCGTCATTTCATCATCTAGTGCTTTTTGGATGTCAGTTTTAAGTTCGTTTTGGGCATTTGGGATGACACAATCGATACATTCTAAACTGATGATTTTTTTCGCTAGTCGATCGACAGCTTTACACCATAGATGCTGGTCCTTGACTCCCATTGCCGAGTGGTTCCATCTAGAGTAATAGACATTCTGCTCACGATCTTCGAGGCCGAGTGCGTAGGTAATGATTTTTCCGATGTTATCGATCGGGTCGGCATGTCTGCTGAGGTTTGCCGGATTTTTACAAGGTCCGACGATGGGAAATTCGTCGTTAAATAGTCTGATAATTTCTTTTAATAACGACTGATCCTGAAGCTGTTTCTCAATCAAAGGCTCATATGTTATGTAAAGATCGCATGCTTCGCCTCCCTCTTTTCCTTTCTTGATACTCTTGAAGTTCATGTTCGAGTCCGCAAATTTCCATCCGATAGTGATTTGATTTTCTGCGTTTTGCTCTTCGTTGTATTTTTCAGCGAGGAACTTGATCAGCCCGACATACCCCGCACCACCGTTGCCGATGATGATGGTATTCTGTCGTTTTAGTTCATCGCTATGCAGGTCACCACGCAATGCACCGGCCGGTGTGTAGAATGTTGTGCTACTGATGGCCTCTTCGGACATTCTATGGATTGCTGATTGGTAAACGAATTGTGCCGGTTCGTTTGCGAAGGTCACAGTCGTCGTTAAAGTAAAAATTATAAGGTGTATATATTTGTTTAACTTATTCATATCTTTCTCTTTTTTAGTGTTTTAATGCATAAACAATAGACGTGAATGATGAATAAAAAGTTAAATCAACATTAAGAAATGAAAAATTTAATCACGAAGGCCGCATACGTATCAACCCAAGCCCCCGATTACCCCTTTTTCCTTGGGAGATTGGATGTCGTTCCACGGATTTAAGATCAATTTCCCAATAAAAAATGTAGTGGAACTTTGGAGTGGCAAAACTGCTTTTGCCTTTTGTTGAGGGAGCTCAATTCGGTAGATGGCCTTTCAATAAAGACAAAAGCAGTTTTGTCACTCCAAGGTTCCACTTCAATTTTCTGCATTTAAGTACTTCTTAAATCGTGGAACGTGGCTATTTCTTCTGGGGAGAAGAAAGCAATCGGGGCTTGGGTTGATGCGTATGCGGGCTTCGTTTTGAATCAAGGTTTCCGAGCGAGCTTTTGATGGGCGCGGCAGAAGTGTTGCGCGCAGATTGCCCCTTGTATCGACAGTTCTCCCGCCAAAATGACAGCAGCACACACTTCAGCCAAAGCTTGCGAATTACCAGTACCGGCGAGTCCAAGGATGTTCATGCAGGCACGCTGGGTGGGGAGTCCCGTTCCCCCGCCTACGGTGCCTACCATGATATTCGGCAAGGTGACCGCAGCGTAAAGGCTTCCGTCGCCAGTACACTCGAGCCTCGTGATTCCGACCGCAGATTCCGCGACACATGCAGCATCTTGTCCCGTGGCGATATATAGAGCGGTGAGTCCATTGGCGTAGTGACCTTGCGTTCCTATCGATCCGCTGAGTACTCCGCCCATTGCTGAGAGTTTCCAGTATTTGGACATCAGTTCCGGTGTTGTGTGCAGATATTTTTCGACGAGTTCACGCGGGAGCGTGATTTCTGCCGTCACTTTCTTTCCACGTACCGAATGAAACGACTGTGACGACGCTTTTTTATCGCCCGACAAGTTTGCTTCGATAAAGTGGTGAACAGGTTTGATAGGAGCATGTTCAACGATATATTGGACGATTGCTTCTGTAGCAATGGTCACCATATTCTGTCCCGAAGCGTCGCCCGTGTGGTATTCGAAGATCAGATATACGTGATTTCCCTCGATACTGACCTGCATATCCTGAAGTTTTCCGTGGTTCGTTGTGGAATAGGCCCGTTCTCTGAAGATGTCGAGCTGTTCCATGCACCATTTGACAAATGTGCCCGCCTCGATCAGGTTATTGAAGATAAATCCCGGTGACCGAGAGACCCCTTCTGATAGTAAGATACTCGTACATCCGCCTGCTTCACTGATGAGTAATGCACCTCTATGATAAGAGGCAACCAGAGCCGCTTCCGTCGTCGCTAGCGGGATATAGTAATCACCTTGCGCGAACACACCATTGACCCGTAACGGTCCGGCTAGGCCGACGGGAAGTTGAACAGTGCCGATGAAATTTTCGATATTTTTCTTATAAATCTCCCCTTCCGCCATGGATTGGGCATCGGCGAGGAGGTTTCTATCCTCTTCGCTGAGGGAGGTTAGGTTGAGGCGACGATTGATTGCCAGTTCATTGATAGTTGCCCCTCCCGGCACTCTTTTTGCGAGGTTACCCATTTTTTTTGATAGACGAGTGTTGAGGGTTTCGAGGCTCAGGCTTTTAAATACCTTATTTAGGTGATTTTTCAACTGTAAATAACTTTTCGACATAATTAATAACTCTTGAATATTAACAATAAAATAAATTATAATACATTTCTTGCGTTAATATCAAAACAAAAGTATTTATTATGACTAATAAGAACCTTTTTACTATTAAAGACCTGTCATTCTGCTATACCCTAGGTACTCAGAAAATTGAAGCGATACGTGATATCTCTATCGATATCCCCAGTCAGTCACTCATCACCTTTACCGGACCATCCGGATCTGGCAAATCGACACTTCTCAACATATTAGGTTTGATCGAACCCATGCAAGAAGGCCAAATATTATTCTTTGACGAAGAAATCAGCCATCTAAGCGAACGCAAAAAGAATAAGCTGCGTAAGTTCAAGATAGGATTCATTTTCCAGCAGTTTCACCTCATCCCAGTGCTAACGGCCGAAGAGAACGTCAAATATTTCTTATCTAGACAGAAACTTCCAAGAATAGAAGTCAAACGCCGCTCGAAAGAAGCCCTCGAATCTGTGGGATTATGGGAACATCGAATGAAGAAACCCACTGAACTTAGCGGCGGCCAGCGTCAACGCGTCGCTATCGCCCGTGCCCTTGCCAAGGAACCCGAAGTTATCATCGCCGATGAGCCGACGGCGAGCTTAGATCAAGAGACCGGCCGAGAAATTATGGATCTATTACGCCATTTGGTTCGAGAAAAAGGAGTATCGATTGTTCTCACCACACACGATCCGATGGTCCGCACCTATGCCGACACAAATTTTCATTTGCAAGATGGAAGAGTTATCAGAGAGGAACAGTCATGAGAACACTACTATTAGCATTCCGCAACCTGTTTAGAAATACACGACGTACGATGGCGATAGTACTAACCGTCGGCCTCGGGGCTGGAGCTTTGTTTGCTTTTGAAGGATTTATCGAAGGCGTATTGAAAGATTACCGCCATAACACCATCCACGCTCATTATGGAAATGGACAGATCAATACCAAAGGGTATAGAGAAACAGTTTATCAAGAACCCTGGAAGCACTGGATTAAAAACCCAAAACAGATGAAACGATACCTTAAGACCATCGACGGCATCGAATACATCTTCCCCCGCGTCACCTTTTCGGCATTGCTTTCCAATGGGAAAGTCACCGCTAACGGACAAGGACAAGGGATCGATGCACGTAAAGAAGCCGATTTCTTCTATAGTTTGAACGTCGAAGAAGGAAGAACTCTATCAACACAAAAGAACGGTATTTTGCTTGGGAAAGGTCTTGCAGAAGCATTGGGTGTAAAACCCGGCAATAAAGTAACAGTGATGACCAAGGCTACTGATGATAAAATGAGTAAAGTCGAGTTGATCGTCACGGGAATATTCCATACCGGAGCAGTTGAATTCGACAGCCGCATCTTTCGCATTCAGATCGCACAGGCGCAGTCGTTGCTTAAGACTAAGAGTATCGAGTCCATTTCTTTGGGACTAAAAACCCATGACGACTGGGAACGCATCTCTCAAGAGATTACCGATCGTTATCCCCGATTAGATGCTACGCCCTTCAACGTCCTCGACGCAGTCTACTATCAGCATTCTGTCGACTGGCTAAATGCACAGTTCGCCATTGTACAGATCATCATTCTTTCCATTGTCCTTCTCGGGATTTTCAACACTATCTCCGCCTCGATCCTTGAAAGAAAGCAAGAAATCGGTAATTTCCGTGCGAATGGCGAGTCGGTCTTTGCGATAATGAAACTCATTGTTTCCGAAGGGTTAATACTTGGATTATTGGGCTCAGGAATAGGTCTAGCACTGACCTATGCCATGGTTATGGGATTCCTCAACGAAGGAATCTTGATGCCAGCAGGTCCGGGATTAACCAAACAGTTTTATATCAAGTTTAGCTTTGATCAGGCGATGGTGATATCAACGATGACACTCAGCACCATTTCGGCTGTTGTTGCAGCGACATTGGCGGGAATACGCGTGTCGAAAATGCCGATAGCTAAAGCTTTACGCTCCTACTAAGAAGGATTTTACATGTTAATTTTGACGAAAAACAATACACCTGAAGATTTTGAACAGTATGGTGGAGGAAAAGCCGCCAATATGGCCAAGCTTTCATCGATGGGACTGAACGTCCCGCACTGGTTTTGCATAAGCACGGAAGCGTATCATGCTTTTGTAGACGCCAATGACGGAGTGCCGATAAGACAAAACGATGAAACCCTTGCCGACTATGCATTGCGGGTTGAAAAAACCTTTATGAATTATAATTTTCCTGAAGAGATCAAGCAAACGATAGCTAGACAACTCGCCAATGAAGGATTAAAAGGGCTGTATGTAGCCGTCCGTTCAAGTGCTATCGGTGAGGACTCTGAAGATTGTTCTTTTGCCGGGATGCATTCGTCATTTCTCTTTCAGAAGGAAATGGATTCCATCCTCCACTCCATTAAGATGTGCTGGGCCTCAGGATTTTCCGAACGTGCGCTTCTGTACAGCCAGCAGAAAGGGATGGCCATCGACAATATTTCTGTCGGTGTGATTATCCAGAAAATGGTGCATGCAGAAAGTTCAGGCGTCGCTTTTTCACGCAGTCCCCTCAGCCTTGCAGAAGCTAATCGCGTCGTCATCAATGCCGTTTATGGCATGGGCGAAGGATTAGTCAGTGGCGAGATTGAAGGCGATGCGTTGTATGTCGACAGGACCACCTACGAGATAGAGAAAGAGATCGCCGAAAAAGAAGAGATTTTTGTCAAAACAGCAACTGAAGGAATACAGAACGTAACCGTTGAAGAGCGCATGAAAGGAAGCGCCGCTATCAGCGATGCGCAAGCCATAGAAGTTACGGAACAAGTGATTGCTCTCGAGAATCAACTCGGCCATCCCCAAGATTTTGAATGGGCTTACGAAAGCGGAGAGCTTTACGCGTTGCAGACCCGACCCGTCACGACTTTGCCCTCATCCCATTATTATGAGCATATTGACCAAGTGACTCTTTGGGACAATTCCAATATCATTGAAAGTTACTCAGGAGTGACCTCTCCCCTTACCTATTCCTTTGCGAATGCCTGTTATGAAGAAGTATATCGCCAGTTTTGTCAAGTGATTGGTGTGCCCGACACACTGATCAGCGAATACGACACCGTGTTTAAAAACATGCTTGGACTACTCAGAGGACGTATTTATTACAATCTCATCAACTGGTACAAACTTGTTATACTGCTACCTGGAGCGTCCAACAACAAAGAATTTATGGAGACCATGATGGGCGTCCGTCAAGCATTGACACCAGAGCTGGCAGCGATGATCGAATTTCCTGATAGCGCACCCTCATTTTCGATGGTGCGAAAAATCAAACTCTATGCCCTTTCCATCTACCGTTTCCTTCGTATCGATAGCATCGTCAACACGTTCGATACTAACTTCCACGCCATCTATGACAAAGCCAGAAAAGACGATCTGACGAAATACTCGCTGAAACAACTCGTCGACTTTTATCACAACCTCGAAAAAACGGTCCTCAAAAAATGGCAAGCCCCTATTATCAACGACTGTCTATGCATGATCTTTTTCGGACTCCTCAAAAAACTAACTAACAAATGGGTGGGTTCCGATGACGAAGGGCTTCAGAACGACCTGTTGTGTGGTCAAGGAAACATCGAAAGCGCCGAGCCGACGAAGCATCTTATGCGCATGGCCGAAGTAATCGACCATGGCGACGAAGCATTCAAAGAGTGGTTTTTGCAGACAGCACCCGAAAAAGTGATCGACCAGTTGAATTATCACGACCCCAATGTTCAATCCATGCTCTCTGACTTTTTGGATAAGTATGGATTTCGCTGCATCAATGAGTTAAAGCTCGAAGAAAACGACCTGCATGACGACCCTAGTTTCGCCATAGAAGCCATCGCTAGCTATGTCAGGACTAAATCTTATGATCTTGCAGAAATGCAACGGCGTGAGCAAAAAATTAAGTCCGAAGCAGAAAAGAAAGTTTTTTTTACACTGAAAGGATGGAGAAAAGTCGTCTATCGTTACGTTCTCAAGAATGCCCGTAGAGCCATACGCGACCGCGAGAATATGCGATTTGCCAGGACTAAAATTTTTGGGATTGTTAGACACCTATTTCGTGCCGTTGGTGCTCACTTTGTGAAACTAGGAATTCTTAACGATAAGAAAGATATCTTTTATCTCGCTGTCGAAGAGATTTTTGCCTACATCGAAGGAAGGCCTCTGGAGACAGATTTACGCGCTATCGTAGAAAAGCGAAAGAAGCTGTTCTACAATTACGAACGTACTTCAACACCACCCGACAGATTCATCACGCTAGGACCCGTAGGGACTGCGATGGAATACCCGCACCTCTATCTTTTAATTGATGATGATGACAACGAAGAGCTAGGACCCAATATGTTGAAAGGAACGCCCTGTTCTCCAGGAGTCGTCGAAGGAGTTGTTCGTGTTGTACGTAATGTACAAGACGCCAGAGGGTTAAACGGAGAGATCCTCGTCACGGAAAAAACCGACCCCGGCTGGGTGCCGCTGTATCCCTCCTGTTCAGGATTGTTGATCGAACGAGGAAGCCTGCTATCGCATTCCGCCGTCGTCGCTCGCGAGCTCGGGGTGCCTACAATCGTCGGCATCCGCGGAGGGCTTATGGAAAAACTCGAGACCGGCATGCACGTACGCATGGACGCCACCTCCGGACGTGTAGAAATTTTATGATTTACTTCCTTGGATCATCTGTAGACGTATCGCCATCATTTGACTTTCTACCAATATTGAATTATACCCAAACAAGTTAAAGAATCGGGAGTCGTGCCCGTTCCCGAGTGCGTGCCCGTGCCCGATTATTTTTTAGATTGAGCTAGTTTAGTTAGCATTGAAACTATGGGAATTAATAGCTCTCGACCGCTAATGTATCGTTTTTCTTCAATTATATTTAGACACCGACAAACATCAAGAATACTTGCGCATTCTGTGGCAGAACGCTTTGCCATTCGATAGAACCTAATTTTTTCATTTAAAGAAAACT
>JAJFMC010000183.1 GCA_021772365.1 Chlamydiota bacterium | reverse complement strand
TTCTTCAGTTTGACTCTGGACCGATTAAAGGATTTGCCGTAACAATCATCATCGGTATTGTCTCGTCAATGTTTACTGCGCTATTCATGACAAGATACTTTTTCGCTGGATGGGTGCAGAACCCGAAGAACAAAAAACTAGCAATGTCCGAATGGATCAAAGAAACAAACTTTGACTTCCTCAAACACAGCACAACTGCATTTGTGATTTCTGCTATCATCATTGTGGCGGGTGGATATCTTTTTGCGATCCAAAAAAGCACAATTTTCGGCATGGACTTTACAGGTGGTTATTCATTGACCCTCGAAGTTAATGATAAACCCGACGCACCGGAGTCATACAGAGTCATGGCTTCAGATGCACTTGTCGAAGCGGGCGTCAGCAGCAACGATGTTGATGTCAGAGAACTCAGTCGCCCGACACAGCTAAAAGTACAATTAAGCGTTGCCATGGAAGAAGATGGTCAAGCATTCCACGGAATGCCTGAAGATCTTGGTAAGGATAATATCACCTACCAGTACCAAAACAACCCAAGACTTAACTGGGTAGTTAGCGTACTAGAAAAAGGTGGTCTAGAGATCCCTGAGAGTCAACTCGTCCAGCTCGATAAAAACTGGACATCCATGAGCGGACAATTTTCCGACGCAATGCGTAATAACGCTTTGATGGCTTTGAGTCTTGCCCTGATCAGTATATTGGGATACATCACGCTCCGGTTCGAGTTCAAATACGCGATTGCCGCCGTCCTTGCGCTCACTCACGATGTGTTGATCACTTTAGGTATCCTCGCCTTGTTCCACAAGCTAGGATTCGCTGTTCAAATTAACCTAGAGATTGTCGGTGCATTGATGACGATTATCGGTTACTCACTCAATGATACGATCATTATTTTCGACCGTATCCGTGAAGACATCCGCGTCTACCGCAAGAAGAAATTCTCAGAAGTCATCAACCACGCGCTTAATATTACTCTTAGCCGTACGCTGATGACCTCTGGAACAACACTCCTTGTGTTGCTCACACTTGTTCTTCTCGGTGGTAAATCAATCTTCGGTTTTGCTCTAGTCATGACCGTCGGTGTGTTGATCGGTACAGTCTCGTCACTGTTCATCGCGTCACCGATTATGCTGTTCTTCCACAATCGTGAGTTGAAACAACTTCATGACCACCATGAAACAAAACCTAGCAAAGCGTAACAAGTAAGTTGCAAATGAGCGGGACGTTATAGTCCCGCTCATTTGGGTGTATAATCTCATTTAATTCCACCAATTTTTCATTTGCTCCTTGCACCTTTGCCTAGTAAAAGGTAGAATAAATAGTAAGAGACTATTGTCATATTACTTATTGGAGCTCAACAAGATGCTATCCTGGTATAACCACGCAGAAGATCCTATCTGGGTCCCCCCAGCAGAAAAAAAAGAATTAGTGAATAGCATCGTGAAAGAATTTAGAATTCATCCAGTCACCGCTCAAGTTCTTGTATCAAGAGGTCTTGTAGAATCAAAAAAGATTCATAGTTATCTTTACGCAAAACTCCCTGATCTACACGACCCTTTTCTAATGGAAGAAATGGATGTTGCCGTCGATAGAGTTTGTAAAGCCCTGCATAACAACGAAAATATTTTAATTTATGGTGATAACGACGTCGACGGTATGACTGGTACCGCCCTGTTAACAGAGTTTTTAAGATTCGTAGGTGGAAATGTTTTTTTCTACGTCACCACCCGAAGCACCCAACGTCAAAGCCTCGTCGTCGAAGCTCTCGAATACGCTCAACGAAATGAATGTAAGTTACTGATCACTGTCGACTGTGGAATCACCGCCGCAAATGAAATTGCCCAAGTCGTTGAACATAACGTCGATGTAATCATAACCGACCATCATGTCCCCACCGACAAAATTCCGAACTGCGTCGCTACACTTAACCCTAAACTCCTTAACAACAACTATCCCAACACTGAACTTACAGGCGTTGGTGTTGCCTTCAAGCTTGCTCACGGAGTAACTAACAGACTCGTTAGCGAAGGCCATATCAAACCACGAAAGGTCGACCTCAAACGTTATCTCGACCTCGTCGCTCTAGGCACAATCTCCGATATGGGAGCCCTGATGGGCGAAAACCGTATCCTTGTCAGGTATGGATTAAAACAGCTAGGACGAAGAAAGCGTATAGGACTCAATAAACTGATCGCTCTCTGCGATCCTGACGTCGACTTCAGCGAGTTAACAACATTTATCATTGCCTCTAAGGTTGCCCCGAGACTAAACAGCCTCGGCCGTATTGATGACCCGACAAAAGGGGTGCAAATGTTGCTGATTCGCAACACGACGATGGCTGAAAAAATGGCAATTGAACTCGACCTTAATAATACTGAAAGGCAGAGGATAGAGCGTGCTGTCGCTGCAGATGTTGAGACCGCCATCACTACAACCCCTGAAATTCTTAATGAAAACGGTGTTGTCCTCGCCTCTAACAAGTGGCACCCTGGGGTTATCGCCATCATCTCAACTCGTATATCGAAATACTACCACCGCCCAACAGTGATGATTGCAATAGAAAATGGTGTCGGGAAAGGCTCTATTCGTTCGATTCCAGAATTTCCACTCTTGGATGTCCTTAAAAATTGCTCCGATGTATTAATGAATTTCGGAGGCCATGATTACGCTGCAGGGCTGACCATCCAAGAAGATAATATCCCTGAGTTTAAAAAGAGATTTATCGAAGCTGCCAATGAAAGACTGAAACATCACGATGTGATGACGAAGCTGAGGCTTGACGCTCCGATCTCTTTTAAGGATATCACCTTTGATTTTATGGAGTCTTTGAAGCTTCTCGAGCCCTATGGTAACGAGAACCCACAGCCCATCCTGTATTGCCACGCAAAACAAGCCTGGCCGCCGAAGGTAGTCGGAAAAAACCACCTCAAATTATATCTCCAGCAGGGTGAGCGTATGTTTGAAGGTTTTGCATATGGAAAAGCTTCA
>JAJFMC010000182.1 GCA_021772365.1 Chlamydiota bacterium | reverse complement strand
ATTTGCTCTGCTTGCTCTTGAATGATACGTAGTAACAATTCGATAAGTGGTGTTTTTTGATCTTCCGGGATTTCTGGTAATTTGATGCTCATATCTGAAATATTTTGCCTGAAGAGGTAACTTAAATCAATTTTTAAGTTGGGAAAAAAAGGTTTTTCAAAAAATTTTGGCTCGCAGTGCCAGGACTTTTTGAGAAGTTACCCACATTGTTTCTAATATCTAGTAGTTTAACTACAACGAGCCTTTTTGCAGAGACATATGAAGTTGATTTCACTTCATTCGGGAACAGTAAGTTTGGCAACCCGTGGAGATCAACAAAAGTTGGTGGTGGACTTGCCCCCTTTACCGCCAGTGCTTTCTACGATATACCTGTTCTACAGTCGCTATTACCGAATGCTACCAAAACGGCCGGTCAAGTATGGACGGTTAATAATGGTGCAGGAGTTGATGGAGGAGGAGGAGGTAACGCTATTGCTGCAAAAGTCAATAATAATGGCCCACAAGAAATTGATATAGCTTTTGATGCACCTGTTGATTTAACTAACACTATTTTAAATATGGGTCTATCAATTCAGAATAATCATATAGGGTTTAATAATAGAAATCCGATTTTATTTGTTTCTGATGACGGGGGAACGTCTTTTGATATCATTTTTCAGAATCAATTATTTGAAGCCTTTACTTCGACTTCAAGGAGTACAGGAGTTCTTTCATTTAATACATT
Source organism: Chlamydiota bacterium (assembly GCA_021772365.1). GTDB lineage: Bacteria > Chlamydiota > Chlamydiia > Chlamydiales > Criblamydiaceae > JAJFMC01. Next base: position 2,181 of record JAJFMC010000182.1, on the reverse strand, counting down.
GCGTTCATTGGGTTATATTTCTTCTGATACACCAGATTTCTTCATCATCCGCTCCATTGATACAGTGCTGAATAGTGGAGGTGATTTTTGGGTCCGTTCAATTTCTAGTGCCGCTGTACCTGAGCCGGAAACTTATTTAATCATTATATCATTTGTGGGGCTAATTCTAGTACTGAAAAGAAAACAGCTCTTACAATTAAAATGATACAAAGTCAAGTTTACGCTTTAAAATAAAAACATGTCCACTCACCTTCCTGAATTTCGCTTTCTACCTGCCACCCCCACCTTTTTGTATCTTGGAGGTAGGAGTGTTTGTCTGAAGCCAAAATTCCTGATGTGATGATCTCGAATGGTGTGTCGGTAAAGTGGTCTTTGACAGAGTTCCACGCTAGGCATTGCTCAGAGTGGATCATGTTCATCACTAGTAGCCAGTTGTATTCTGAAGATGTTTTCTTTGGAAGTTCATAGCTGATGATATCTTCAAAACCATTGATCGAAGCATTGTTTTTTGTGTGCTCGATAGCTTGTGGGTCTATATCGATCGCATAGACATGTTTTGCTCCTGAAGCTACAGCAGCAAGAGAAAGAACTCCACTCCCACAACCGATGTCGACTACATGTTTGTTGCTGCAGAGGGGAACCATTTGTTTCAGGGTAAGGTGAGTCGTTGCATGTGAAAGGTCCCCAAAACCAGGCCCTGGTTCCATCTGGAATGATGTGGGTACGTTATGAGGGGTGAGGTCAATTTTTAGAGCCCCGTCTCGATAGTTTTCGCCATGAATTTGCCACTGCTGTTCCCAATCGACCTGGTTATACTCACGTTCGAGGACAGAGAGTACCCAAGGGAATTTGTCTACCAGTTGCTTAGGTTGCATATGCCAACTAGTGGCAATTTCTGTAGACTGCTCTTCTTCGGTAGAAAAAAGGAATGTTAGACCTTCGCTCTCTAGAAAATATTGGGCTTTTTCTTCGGAAAAATCTTTTTTTATACGTATCGATATATATTTCATCTTTCATTCCTGGGCTGTTATTTACCTTTAAATCTAAATCAGTTATGATATTGCCTCAATTTAAAAGTTTTTTAGAAAAGAGAAGTATAGTCATAATATTGTCACTCTCAAAGAGCCCATCAGGAATCGATATTTCAAGCAGGATATCGAGTATTTCAGTGGGAGTTATGTCAACCTTGATGGAATGGAATTCATTGCTTGTTCTGCACCTATGCCACTAGCTTTTGAACACTTTTGGAGTATGGCGTTTGAACAAGAGTCCAACACAATCGTTATGCTAACAAAATTTGAAGAAAAAGGGGTAGTTAAAGCTCACAACTATCTCCCAGATCAATTTGAAAAACCGAAAAAATTTGGAGGCATAACCGTCACTAAAATAGCGACTGGTAGCCATGAGTCTATAACAAAAATACTTCTTCATTTAAAAAAAGGTGACCAAGTTCGTCAAATCTTTCATTATCAATATGAAGGGTGGCCCGATATGGGAGTCCCAGAAACAACCGGTGAATTCGTTGATCTAATGAATTTTGTGAGCAATGAAGAAATACAAGGAAAAATGATTGTTCATTGCAGTGCAGGACTTTTATCACCTCCTTCAAAAACTACATTCATATGTTCGATTACCTCACTAAACAGTTTAAAACAAAAGACTTTGTTGACGATATACTGAAGGGCTTTTCTATCAATACCCTAAAAGACCTTCTCATCGTTAGATCACAACGAAAAGGAATGGTGCAAAATATTCACAGTATCAATTCATACAACAGGTTCTACAAAATACACTAAAAAAACTTTTTAGAGTGAGTTGATCCTACCTGATACAAGTAATCCAACCGTTCATCCAATGCCGTAAACTTAAGGACCTCCCGGTAGGTAGGGGAGTGTAACCCGGGATAGGTCGGTAGATAAATTGAGCTTCGGAAGTAGAGAAAGGGCTTAAGTTGACGGCATTGGCCATTCAATAGCGTCTAGTTCCCTTCAACATACTTTGGCGTTCTTCCTTTTGTCTTGCTTTTTCTGCACTCAACAATTCGGGACCGGCTTCCTTGACCCACTCACTTTTTATGGATGGTGCTAGCCCATCTTGTATGGGTACGTAGTGTTCTGGGTTTTCTGCGAAGTCAACCATTAGCTTAGTGAATAGATCCCTCGTTTTATCGATATTACGGTT
>JAJFMC010000181.1 GCA_021772365.1 Chlamydiota bacterium | reverse complement strand
TAAAGCATTGGGTTGTCGCTCAGGGGTTTGCCGATGGGGATATTGTGATTAGTCGCAAGCATGGCAAAAGATTAAAAGCTAAAGGAGGGGCTTCCCTACGTGATTTGATATTGATCAATCCAGACCATCATTTCCGTGCACAGTTGGGAAGTGTGGCTTTAGAATTTTTCGGTAAGGATTCTTCTGATAAACGCACATTGGGAACTTTATCTGTGGGTGGAGAATGCTCTTTAGCTTTTATGCAAGATAAGTACCCTGCTTGGGAAATGAAAAATATTTCCGGAGGTGTTCGTATTGAAAAGCATGGCAATGCGAAAATGAAGCTTGTGGGTGATTGCTTGTATTACGATACAAATTTCGGATTCCAATTACGGGGAGCAGTTAAGTTATTCGACGATGTTCAGACATTTCTCAATCTTTCCTTAGAGACGATACATCAAGATGAAAATAATGCACTGATAGAAATCGGAATGAAGCAGATCAACGATATGTGGAATAGCGCCGAGGTTTCTTTGCACAATTTCGGATATCGAGAGATTCAGTTTATTCAAGAAGCTGTTACTCGAGCATCGAATAAATGGTCCGAGTACTATCTCTATGATGGAGTTTTAGATGGCGAAGGAATTGTTTATTTCATGGGGTCTAGCCTCCATAATTTAAAAATCAATCACCTAGAAATGCGTGATCTCGTTTTTGATCATTATCCTTATGAAGTATTTGGTCGTGTTGATAAAGTTGCTGGTAAAGGGAGTGTAGACTTTTCTGATGTCGATTTCTCGAAAAGCTTGAATACCGATTTTAGAATCGAAAATGGTACATTGCGGTTTGTAGGTACTGACAAAGAATTATGGAAGTTGTCAGATATCAATACTAAAATTGCATTCCGTGACGGTACGATACAGAGATCTACTGTTCATGGCTCATTCGCTGGATTGCAAGGCACGATAGAAGTTGATTGGTTGTCACCATGTGACATTATGAAAGTGAAATTCTCAGGAGACCCTATGGGATTGACTCCTTTGATGCCAAGGCATTTGCAAAAAGGGGTGTTAGATAAATTTGCAAATGACCAAGTGATTTTCAACGCGAACCTACAGAAACTGGAAAATGGATTCCATGCAGAAGGGATTATTGAAGTTAGAGATAATGAACATGACAACCAAGAAGATATTGCCTTTGGATTTGATGCCGAAAGGTTGAATCACCACTTTTGGCAGCGTCGCCGCTTAATTGATCAGGATACTCTTCGTTGGCGTCAGCTTAGTGATCAGGCTGTTAGCCATATAATGCCTGCACTTGCTTCCCCCATTTTAGCCGTAAACCAGCACTGGCAGAAAAAGGAGAGGGGAGTATCCGGGATCGTTATTAGAAACGGATGGTTATATGCTGAAGAAATGCCTCTAGAAAAGTATGTTGGACCTTTTGCCTTTCAATCAGATGATGAAAATGATGAAGATGAACATCCTCTACTGTTAACGGGACTTGGAAATTTTCATGGCGCTTTTGATCATACGGGATTGTCACTAAGTTATACGGCTCGTGATGTCGTATTGGACAGTGATGATTTTAGAATAGAAATCGAGTCTATCGATCAGGCTCTTGAAGATAAGACCCTTGCTGTCCATCATGTGGAATTTCCTGGTGGGCTCCATTTTGGAAAAATACCGATCAAACATGGAACCTACCTAGACAAAAATACGGGGCTATTGTTTAACGAAGTCGATACAGTCATGAAGCTAGAAGGGAAGCAAATCCACGCCACTGATATAGAATGCTTCTGTTTAGGAATATTCTTTGGAGGAGACGTTAATGTTGATATCAGTCCTCCCACAAAAGGTGCCTTTGATGTCGAAATCATAGTCCATACCATGAGTGGTAAAGTGTCCCAGGTGCAATCTCTCTTTTCTCATTTCGACAAACCACCGATGTTCACTCACTTCCCTTTAGAGGGGGATATGATGTTTCGTAGGGAAGGAGGATACCTCTCGTTTGTTGTTCGCCCAGAAGGGACGACTGTTAACACACGTGTGGAAGCTGTATTGAGTGATGGTGTGATGCCTTTTTCACCACTCGACCTGTCGCTTCGTGAGTTGGGAATGAATATTGACTATGATCAGCAAAAAAATACATTTCTGCTAGATAATATCCAAGGGACCTTACTTGTTGGAAAACCAGGGAATGTCGATGAATATCTTTTCTCGGGTGATCAGATTGCTTTTACAGAATTTTCAAATAATATTGGGACTTTTGATTTGTGGGTAGGGGACAAAAAGCGCGATATTACTAGAATTGTCGGTAAGACTACAGGAAGGAAACAGGCTGATGGTACTCACCAGTGGGTATCTTTTGAATTGGACAAACAACTTTCACATTTTGGTGATGTATACCCATCGAATTTCGTATTGACTCTACGTGACTGGAAAGATATTGAAGAGTTCGAGTTGGATCTGGAACTGCAACTAGCAACTCTTTATGGTGACATCAAGCGGACAAGTCGTTCCGGATTGTTTTTCTTTCCTGAAGAATTGTTTACACAGACAAATCGATTGGAAAAGGCAAAAGGCGAGTTCTCTTTATCTATGAAATATGAAAACGATACAGATGAGTTTATTTTCGACGTTATTGCTAGAGATGTAGAAATGGGGGCATATGCCTACAACGAACTTCTTCTTAACGGTCGATTAAAGGATACGATTTGGGCTATTGACCAACTGAAAATTGATGACCTTTCCATTGCGGCGGAATTAGATCGACAGGCAGATCGTTGGAAGATTAATTTTTTGGGACTAGAGAGTGGAAAATCTATTGTAGTAGGCATGGAAGGGGAGTATCTTGACGGCGCTAATATTCTTAATGCTAAAGTTAACCTGTTAGAAATTAGCCTTGAACACCTGAATGAATGGTCTCTGTTCGAGGATTTTGTTGAGAAAAATATTCCTTACGGGAAGCTGAAAGGTACTGGGGAATTGCGTCTTGAAAAGCATACACAAAACTATACTTATGATGGGTTTTTCAGTATGAATGCACATGACATTCAAATGAGAGGCGTCTCATTTACTGATGCCAGCGACTTATCAGTACACCTCATTTCTGAAAGAGGGCTGAACATTCGAAACATCGCTACAGAAATTCTACCTTCTTTTGAAGGAGACCTTGCCATAGGCTTACAAATAGAAAAAATTGCTTTGGGGCTCCACAGCGATACTCAGGATTATGAAGGGGTGCGGCTTCATATTCCACAAAGAAGCCTACATTGGCTTACCGATGAATTGGATCGAATCTATCCTGATAAATTTTCTGAACAAACGTTAAATATCATTAGTAACATTAAATCAAGCGGTTTTGTTGACCCAACAATCAACGTCCACATCGATGGAAATGATAACTTCTCTCTAGAGATGACTATGGATGATGGTACCTACCATTTTGCTGGTGATGATCATGAAATAAAAGACTTCTCCCTAATGGTAAATTCAAAACAACTTTCTATTGAAACCCTTTATCACTTCAGACAAAAAAAGTTTTGGTTGAATTTCATCCAATCGGATAATGAAAAAAATACCGGAGAAATCATCCTCAAAGATGAAGATCCGAAAGAAAAAAAGTCTCTTGTTATCAAATGGGAAAAACATCCTGTATATGGGTTCTATATTCATGAGGCAAAAGGTGCTATAGGGGGTATTCAACTTGATTTAGAAAGGGATTGGCAGTATTCACCTGACGTCTATTACACCTACCTTCTAGGAACAGCGAAATTTTCTATTCCAAAGGCCCTCCTTTTCTGTACTGATGATGTTATGGACAACTGCATCAAGCAAAAAATCGGAGGAGATATTCTGTTCGATGGGAAAATTGCCATCAGTAAAGAATCGGAGTTTTCACACAAAATGATTGGGAGTATACAATCTCATGATTTTGCCTTCAAAGGGTACCTCTTGGATCAGTGGAATGCAGAAATTGATTATAAAACCGACCTTGTCCGTGTAACAGATATGAATATTCAGGATTTATCGGGAAAGATAACAATACCGGAAGTGTCCTTGACAGCTATGCCTGAAGGGTATTGGTGGATGAATGTTTCGAAACTATATGTCAATAAAATGCGCCCCTCGCTCCTTCAAGAAATTGATAAACCACAACAAGTTGATCCCACAAAAACGCTTGTTATCAATTCAATAGATGTTTCTTCATTAAGAGGAAGATTGGACGATAGCACCACTTGGCTAGGTAAAGGTGCCCTCAAATTCTCCAACCCCCCGAAAACAAATCTACACCATACTATTTTGGCGTTACCTCATGAAATCATTATGAGACTAGGGCTTAATCCTACGGTGTTGACACCTGTCATAGGAACGGTTTTTTTCGATATTAGCGACGGTAGAGCCTACCTCACAAAGTTCAAAGATATTTACAGTGAATCAAAGGGCTCGAAATTTTATCTGGCAGGTGGCCCCTCCTCTTCCTATGTTGATTTCGACGGTAACCTCAATGTGAGTATTCGTATGAAACAATACAACCTGCTATTTAAGCTAGCGGAGTTGTTTATTGTTTCTGTCAAAGGTAACATCCAAAAACCTGTCTATTCCCTTAAACAAGAACGTGGGCGCAGCAGTAAAAAAACGTAGTATACGTCCATCAGCATAAAATTGTTCTTCCTATCTTCATTTTTAAAATCAACTTTTTATGAGATAAAAAAATGCACCCTTTATGGTATAAATGTAGGTGTGTGGACAATAAAGTTCAGTATTTGGAGTGAATCTTGTGACAAGCAGTATGATTAGTTCTTTAAAAAATCGTTACTACGGTGTTTCGGACGAAGAGGTGTTGGATAAAAAGCAAGGGTTTAACACCTTTAATGGAGTGTTTTTACCAAGCCTTCTTTCTATTTTTGGTGTGATTATGTACCTTAGGCTAGGGTCTATCATCGGTAGCGTTGGTTTGATAGGTACTTGTAGTATTATCATATTTTCTTCTGCTATTACCTTCATCACAGGGTTGTCAATCTCCGCAACTGCAACAAATTCTGAGGTCGGTATAGGTGGTGCTTACTATATGGTTTCACGGGCATTTGGTGTGGAAATTGGGAGTGCAATTGGGATTGCCCTGTATACTGCACAAGTCATTGGGCTTGCTTTTTACATAGAAGGGTTTTCTGAATCTGTACATTTTTTGTTCCCCTCTGTAAATCACCAATTACTGGAGGGTGGAACTCTCGTTGTACTGGCTGTTATTACCATGGTTTCCGCTAATGCTGCATTGAGAGTGCAATTAGTGATTTTTCTTTTCATAATAGCTTCTCTTGTATCAGTTTTCACTGGATCCTTACAGCAAATTCCACCGATAGATATCGACACAATAAAAACACAACTTACATATTGGGGAGCCTTTGCTTTATTTTTTCCTGCGGTCACTGGTATAGAGGCTGGGTTTTCATTATCGGGTAATTTAAAATCGGCTAAAAAATCTCTTCCTCTGGGTACTATTTCTGCTGTGGTAACAGGAATGGTCGTATATCTTGTTCTTTGCTGGTATCTTTGGAAAATGATACCAGACGAAATACTTTTAACAGATTCAATGGTTCTGTTAAATTTTAGCCGTTATAAATCGTTAGTTATTTTAGGGATTTGGGGAGCAACACTTTCTAGTGCTATTGGTTCATTTCTTGGGGCACCTAGAACATTACAAGCTTTATCCAACGATGAGATTGGTCCAAAAATATTTAGAAAAACTTATGGGAAATTTAATGAGCCCAGAAATGCGGTTGCCTTTACCTTTTTTATTGCTTGTATCTGTGTATATTTTGGAAATATCAATTTAATCGCTCCGGTTCTTTCGATGTTTTTTTTGATTTCATACGGTATGTTAAATCTTGCTTCAGGAATTGAGAGTTTTTTGGGTAACCCTAGTTGGCGACCTACATTTTCTACTCCCTGGTATATTTCGTTCTCGGGGGCTTTTCTTTGTTTTTTTGCTATGTTGATGATCGATGCCGGCTCAACATTTGTAGCTTTATTTATCATTATTGTCGTTTACTGCATGACAAAAAGAAGAAAAATGAGTAAAGAATGGGAAGATATTCAGCAAGGAACGCTTCTATTTTTTGCACGATTTGCCATCTATCGCTTAGCTAATCAGAGATCCTCTGTTAGGGCATGGAGACCCAATTTTTTAGTCTTTTCTAGATCTCCGACTCACAGATCATTTATGATTCAGCTTGCTTCATCAATTACAAACAATAAAGGCTTTATGACGATAGCTTCTCTTTTGTCATCTGAGTCCTCTGATTACGATCGTGCCCATAAGATGGAAGACTTGATTAGAGAATTTTTAAATAAAAAGAAAGTGCAGTCACTTGTCGAAGTTGAGTGCGTCGATACAGTAGTTGATGGGATGAAAAAAATTGTTACAAGTTATGGATTAGGGCCTATTGCCCCAAACACTATTGTAATGGGGCTGAGTAACAAGGAAGAAGGACTTAACACTATTGTTGATTTGATAGTTCATACGTGTAAATTAGATAAAAATGTAATGATTATTAAAGAGACCGAAGAAGGACAACCTAAAGCCAAAAAAAATAAAAAGGAATCGTTACATTCAATTGATATTTGGTGGGATGATGTTCATCGTAAAAATAATGAATTGATGTTAGTTTTAGCGCATATGATGCGGGACAATAACGTTTGGGATGGGTACACTGTTAATATCAAGTGCCTTGTACCAAATGAAGTTGCTAGAGAACAACGCATTGAATATTTCACCAATTTTTTTGCTGAAAGTAGGCTAGATGTAAACTCTAAGATTTTGGTTGTCTCAGATGAGCAAATTAACAATTGCAATACAATTCCAATGTTCTGTTCAACAAGTGGATTTTTGTTCGTTGGTATATCTCCGCCTAGCAAAGAAACCTCTCATAAAGAGTATTTACAGTATTTAAAGAAATTAATAAATTCCGTATCACAGATCCCTCAAGTAGCGTTTGTATTGAACAATGCTGAAATAGATTTAGATAAAATATTCGCTTAATAGAAGATATGGAAAATAGTAAACATAATTTTGCAGTTCCCTCGATAGGTGTTTTGTTATCATATTATTATCGAGTTACAACTTGTACAAAGTTGATATATATATACAGAAGAGAATTCAAAAACCGATATTTGAATTCACATCAATATAATTATACTTCATAGCTCTAAATATTAGAAATGATCTATAATGAGCTTTATCAACGTAACACCAGTGAGGGTTTTTTTTGAAAATATGTATTCTTTCTAGAAATAAAAAACTGTATTCGACTCAACGGTTAGTAGAGGTCGCCGAAGCAAGTGGTCATGAAATTGTGGTTATTGACTATCTATCTTGCTATATGAACATTATATCCTCCAGAAATGATATTCATATGGAAGGGGCAGAGATAAAAGATATTGATGCTTTAATTCCTAGGATCGGGGCAAAGCGAACTTTTTACGGTACTGCTATCGTTCGACAGTTCGAACTTATGGGGGTATTTTCGATAAATACTTCAATAGCAATTACTAGATCAAGAGATAAGTTGAGGTCTCTCCAACTAATGGCTAAGGAAGATATTGGTATGCCGATTACAGGGTTCGCACATTCTCCTGATGACACTAATGATTTAATTAAACTTGTCGGAGGGGCTCCCTTAGTTATTAAGCTTCTTGAGGGAACTCAAGGGGTGGGCGTTGTTCTTGCTGAAACGAAAAAAGCTGCACAAAGTGTAATACAAGCTTTCAGAGGGTTGAACGCGAATATTATTGTTCAAGAATATATTAAAGAATCAAGTGGTGAAGACATACGATGGATTGTAGTAGGAGATCGTGTTGTGGACTCAATAAAACGACAAGCTGAACCGGGGGAATTTAGGTCAAATCTTCATAGGGGGGGGAAAGCTACTTCTGTGAAAATATCTAAAGATGAAAGGGCACTTGCAGTTAAAGCAGCAAAGGTTATGGGACTAAAGTTAGCAGGCGTTGATATGTTGAGATCAGAACGTGGTCCTTTGATAATGGAAGTGAACTCCTCACCAGGACTGGAAGGTATAGAAAAAGCAACAGGTGTCGATATTGCTTCAAAAGTCATTGAATATATCGAAAAAGAAGCTGTACATGCAAAACGAAAAAAACGTTATCACGGATAGGTAAATGGAAAGAGAAATTTTTGAAATTCATGGCGAAAAGGTTTCACGAGGGGAAAATAAAACAATCATGGTCAAATTGCCAAGTTTATATGGTTGTAGCCCCTTAAGTATGCCTGTGCATGTCATTCGTGGTAAAAAACCGGGGAAAACTTTATGTGTTACTGCTGCCGTTCATGGCGATGAAATCAATGGTGTTGAAATTGTCAGGCGTTTGATAAAGAGAAAAGGTTATAAAAAATTTTGCGGCACCCTTATTACTGTGCCAATAGTCAATGTGTATGGGTTTTTGTATCAAAATCGTTATTTAATGGATAGAAGGGACCTCAATCGTTCTTTTCCCGGATCAAAAATAGGCTCACTAGCATCTCGATTGGCGTATATCATCACCAACGAAATTGTGTCCCACGCTGACTGTCATATTGATCTGCATTCAGGATCTTTACATCGAAATAATCTTCCTCAAATCCGTGTTGATGGGCGATGTGAAAAAACCGTTGATTTGGCAAAGGTGTTTAATGCTCCAGTTATTTTAAAAGCACAAGAGAGAGAAGGGTCGTTAAGAAAAACAGTGGAAAGTAAGGGGGTTGCCTCGCTTCTATATGAGGCCGGCGAGTGTCTTAGATTCGACGAAACGTCCATAAGAGTTGGAGTGCGTGGAATTTTTAGAGTTATGCAACACCTAGGAATAATTACATCGAAGATTTCTAAAAATTATCTTGAGTTATCCGGTTCGTTTATAGCCTCTTCAAGTTATTGGATAAGATCCCCATACAGTGGAATATTCCGAGCTCTTCGTGGATTAGGAAAAACTGTAAAAAAAGGAGAAGTGATTGGGCTTATTGGAAGCCCTTTGGATAATAATGAAAGTTCAGTCGAGGCTCCTGCATCGGGTATTATTATTGGTATTAACAATTTACCTCTAGTACACGAAGGTTCAGCTTTATTCAACATTGCATGCTTTGAGGAGCTTCAGCAGGTCGAAAAAGAGTTTCAATCGATGAACTATATAGCGACAGATACACATATAGAGTACATTTAAATGATGAGAAAAAAAGATAAGATCCGAATCGGTTGGCAAGAATGGGTGTCCTTGCCATACTTAAATATTCCGGCGGTCAAGGCTAAAATTGACACTGGCGCTAAAACTTCTTCGATCCATGCGTTTAATATCGAACCTTATCAACGCGGCAACAAAGAATATGTAAAGTTTATAATACATCCTCTGCAGGGAAATACTTCTATAGACATCGTTTGTCACGCACCTGTAATTGATATCCGAGGCGTCATGAGTTCCAATGCCCATGTAGAAAATCGTTATGTCATCAAAAGTGAGCTTTGTCTTGGGGATAGAAAATGGGAAATTGAGTTAACTCTATCTGACAGAGATCCGTTAAGATATCGTATGCTTCTAGGGCGTGAGGCATTGAGATCGAAAGTTCTGATTGATCCTTCCAAAAGTCTTTGTGTCACGAAATACACCAAGCGAGAGCTTAGTGATTTATATACCGTCTAATATTCAAGAGGGAATTGGGGTGAACCTTTCATCAAGTATTTGAGAAATGGTCTGCAGACTGTCTTCTGTGCGCCGAAAGTTAACGTCTTGTTGTTGGTGTGGAATCGTTATTCTATTTTGTTTGAAAAGAGACCATATGTTGACGTATAGATCACTTTTCACTTTACTTAGTCCCCTTTGGGGATCATTGATCCATACGCGTAGTTCAAATTCTATAGCACTATCGCTAAAACCTTTGAGGCGAACACCTGGTAAGGGGTTTTTCAATACACGATCGACGTCGTTTGCAGCCTCAATGAGTAAATCCATAACCAGTGGTACATCGGACTCAAGACCTGCTCGAATTGGTAAACCTAGTCGTAATAAACTGTCGCTATGAGACCAGTTTTCCGATTTATGAGTAATGAAATCTTCGTTAGGAATAAGGTGCTCTTTACCGGAACGAGTTCTGACGGAGACGCAACGGGCTCCTAGTCGGTTTATTTCACCGTAGGATTTTCCCTGGTCAATAGCGATGACATCTCCGGGTTTCACTGAACGATCGAGTAATAAGATGATGCCGCAAACGAGGTTGGAAACAACTTTTTGTAACCCAAATCCAATTCCAACACCAATAGCACCTCCGAACACTGCAAATGCAGATAAATCCAATCCCACACTGCTTAACGCAATTAACACTGAAAATGCAATTAGGGAAACTCTAATTAACTTGGTAAAAAGCGCTTGTAGTGAAGGTTCGATTTTTACTGAACCTTTCAATTCTCTCTCAACGCGTCTAGAAAGTAAAATGGTACCCCATAAAAAAAAGGCAAAAGTAATTCCGCCTTTTAAAACAGAAAGAAGAGTGATGTTGAGTTCACCAAT
>JAJFMC010000019.1 GCA_021772365.1 Chlamydiota bacterium | reverse complement strand
CCAGTTCATTTGTGGCCATCGAATACGCTAAGTTGCCTTGGATATTAGCGTTTGGATGGATGATGCTAAGGTCTTTGATGTCGATCATATCGCCCATGCACCATCTAACTCTAGAGCTCAGGTGGATTTTATCGCCTGGCTCGTCGATATTTAATGCAAACTGCGCATCGAAACAAGAGTTAGGGTAATATGTACCAGTCAATCCCATATCGATATTCGCAAATGAGGCTTCGTCGATTTCAATTTTCTCACTCGTCAGAAGAACTTCAAAGCTTGGGGCCTGTAATGTCCCTGTCAATGAAACATCAACCTCTGCCGCGCCAGTGATCGCTTTTTTTACTAGGTGATCGTAAGCTGCTATTTCCGGGATGGAGACGACTAACTGACTTCCATCTAATCGACCTGTAGGATGATAAAAAAGATCACCCCTGATTGTGACACCATCAACAGTCCCTTCGATATTATTGATTTCGATTCCCTTTTCTGAGGAAAGGTAGATATTCCCCGTTACCTCTCCAGCAGTATCACTCTCAGTCGAATAACCAACGCGGATATCTCCTAAAACCCTTTCAAGGGAATCCTGCTGGCTGAGGAGTTTATTCCAAGAGTCAACGGTTCCAATCAGATGGACATCGGCTTTTAACGAAATCTCTTTCGGAAGCTTGATGAATCCACCACGTGCTTCTGATATCGATACGTCAAAGAGCAGGTTGCTACCATCCTCAAAGAGGTCGATATCTGCTGCGATAAACTTATCTGTATCGGCGTGGTCTATCACTTTAGCACCGATCGATACTGACTTGTTTGATGGATCCATGGTGAGATGAGCTTCGATATCGACAGGAATATCGCTAATCTCAGGGTATTGCTCTGAGTGAATCGTTAGATTTTGCGCGTAGAATTGAGGTATCGCTAGGTATAAGGGGAGTTCGTCAAAATCTAGAGAAATCGATTGTGAGGTTGGCGCGGTGTCGCTTTTTATCGGAGTACTTTGTGTGATTACCACATCTTTTAAGCTGATGCTGTGGAAGTGAAGTTTTTTTTCCAGTAAGGATGATGGGTTAATACGGATAACAGCCCGTCCGACTTCAAGAGAGTCTCCTTCTTCAGACTCGATTTGTAAATTTGTGAGTTTCACCACAAACGGCAGCATTAAATCAAGATCCCCAATAGAAATAGCGTAGCCGGTTTTGTTTTCTACATATTGAGATATCTTTGAGAAGGCATAGAGTTTGACTTCTTTGATTTGCATAGCAGCGAGAGCTGTTAAAATTAAAAAGATAAGTGCGAGGATGGTGTATCTTAAGGTTTTAAGTAGCATAGGATTAAGGTTGTTGTGGGGCTGTCCAATTTATTATTCTAACACCTTAACTCCTACTAGACCAGCTTAAATTCAACTTAAAATGCTTGCCCGAAACTTAGGTATGCCTGGTAGCTGCTTTTATCAACATGAGGCCGCCTGTCGAGAGGAAAAGCCACATCTAGACGTATCGGCCCCACAGGAGTGAAATAGCGGAAACCTAACCCTACCGAATGAAGGAATTTTTTGTTGAGATTAGGTAATCGATTGGCGTAGACATTTCCAAAATCCCAAAACACAACCCAGCCGATATCTTGACTTTGGCGATACCGGTATTCTAGACTATAGATCATCATCGAACGTCCCCCCGTAGGTTTAAAAGTGTTGTCTAAGGGGCTCACCGTTTTGTATTTGTATCCCCTAAGGAGTCTATCAGTCCCTGCATCGAACAGTTCAGATCGTGGGATGAGGTCTCTCTGTGGTCCAAAGATCAATCCGAGTGTATCCTGGCCAGCAATTACAAACCGTTGGCAGCGATCAAATGGATAGTAGTAGGAAGCTGACATTAAGTTCATATCATAAAATATCTGCTTTCCGGTGAAACTGTAGGAAGGGATTGATCGGAGCTTTAGTCGGTACCCTGATGTAGGATCGAGGATACTGTTGCTAAGGTCCCAGTTAAACGATACAGGGCTTTTGAACAGGTTGAATGTCTCGTCATCGGTTTTCTGACTCTGGTGTCGTTTTTTCTCGTGAATATCAGTATTGATCAGGTGTTGGTACATCAGACCGTTGGAAAATTGCTGGTAGCAGTTGATTTGCCTAGCGACCGTTGCGCCAAGACTATAGGATTTCTCGTGGTAACCGACATCGATTTCTCGTAAGTAGTCTGCTGACCAAATTAACCTTTGTTTTTTCATCCCCCAATCCGGAATGATGTACGACATTCTACCGAACTGTTTGTCGTACCAAATATCTCCTTTCATGGTAACCTTGTCACCAATGCCCGTTAGGTTGCGATGTTCCCAGTCGGCGCCGAACCCAGGGCCTCTATTTGTTTCGTAGTTCACACCAAAACCGATACTCCTCGGCTTACTTTCCTTCACTTCGATAGTAATCGGAACATCGCCATCTTCTTCAGGAGGATCCTCAGGAAGGACGATGCTGACGGAGGAGAATAAATTACTGAGTTCCAGTTCATTTTGTGTTCGCTGCATAAAGCATGGCGAGTAGATTTGACCTCGCTTCCAGGATATTTTTTTCCTGAAGAAGCGATCTTTCACACGGCAGTTACCACTAATGTCGGTACATCCAAATCTGACGAGGGGGCCACTGGCGACGAATAACACAACTGATATCGCTTTTGTCTCCTGATCAGCGATAACTTCTCGGTCTGTTACATCGGCGTAGGGATAACCGCTGTCGTTGAGTAGCTCTTCTAAATTATTTTCCGCACATAAAATTGTATCGGTATAAGCTGGTTGTCCGATGCAGACCCCTAAGTCCTGCAATGAAACGGACGAGTAGGCGAAAGATCCCTTCGATTTAGGGTCAGGAAGAATCATGAATTCTTCGATAGGATATGAGGGGCCTTTGTCGATATTTATCGTTATGGCGACAGGGGATTTTTGGAAGTCGTAATCCAGTGTAACTCTTGCATTGTAAAAGGCTTGGCTATGTAACACTTTGACGCTGTTGTTCAA
>JAJFMC010000180.1 GCA_021772365.1 Chlamydiota bacterium | reverse complement strand
ACCGACACCGAGAGGTTCACCTGCCCCAGCAACGAGCCATATGGATATGAGCGCTGATAGTCACTGACAAAATAAATCGCATTTCCAGCAATTTTATGAGAACGAGCATACGGTTTCCACCAGGTGGAGATTTCATTTTTTTGAGCTTGTGACAGCCAGGATTGCAGGCGACGAGAACGACTGCGCCGATTAAACTGCGCTCTGATCTGTTCCGCAGCCTTACCATTGACATCTAAATAATCCACTAAAAAATTCGAAACTTCATCGCGATACCTCTCTCCTATCGATGCAGGATCAATGTACAAATGGTATTTCTTGATATCGATAACAAACGGCAGTTTTTTCTCTTCAGAAACATTCTGAAGGGATGTATTGGAATAAAAAACCCCACGACGAAACGGTTCACTGATGTTAAAATAATGTTGTCGCTCCGCCCTTCCCTTCCAATGGTCTTCTTCAATAATCTGGATGCGATAAAATTGGATGATCAGTAACGCAAAACAAAAACTGACCACAATAGAAATTATGACAAGTCGTTTGATTAATGATTTTGAAAGTTTTTTAGGTAGTTCACTCTTCGACCCCATCACTTCTCCTCTCCACTACAATCACCTCTTCAGAACTTGGAAATCGTAAATGTCTATGCTGAGGTTGGCGAGCAAGTTCTAATAAATGTCGTGGATCACGAAAACGATCGATCTCATACTGCAAAGCCGCATTTTCCTCTTGCACACGTTTCCCTTCTTTCTCTACCTGTGGAATCACCCTTTTCAGCTCCGTCAAGTGATTCCTCTGATCAATATATGCATAGACAACAAAACTCACACTACACAAACAAATTGCCACACGTATCGCTAAAGAGTAGAAAGATTGCTTCTTCTTCGATTTCATAGCTTCTCTACAGCCCTAAGTTTCGCGCTCCTACTACGTGGATTTTCTTCCATCTCACCCTCTGAAGAAATGATCGGTCGACGTGTTAAATCCGTCACCAAAGGCTCCTTATCCAGGAAAACCCCGCCAAAACCACTGGTATCATGTTTATCACTAGCCATCTGACGAAACATTTTCTTAACGATACGGTCTTCTAAACTGTGAAATGTAATCACAGCAAGACAACCTCCGACTTTTAACTTTTCCACACAAATAGGCAATACATCCTGCACTACCTCCAGCTCACTATTCACACAAATGCGTAAACCCTGAAAAATGAGTGTATGGGGATGAATGCTCTTACCTTTCTTCTTACGGACAACACCTCTCAACACCTCAGACAGCTGTGTCGTCGTTGTTATACGCTCCTCTTTTCTCGCCTCCACAATGGCGTGAGCTGCCGCCCTCCACTGCTTTTCCTCGCCATAATCACGGAAAATACGGCCGAGATCAGAAACACTCCACGTATTCACAATTTCCTCTGCAGTTAACGGCTTATCTCTATTCATCCGCATGTCGAGAGGCCCCTCTTTCGCGAAACTAAAACCGCGCTCAGCACGATCTAACTGCATCGAAGAAACTCCTAAATCCAGCAATATTCCGTCAATACTGCCCTTCAGTGTAGGGATCACCTCAACAAAATTTCCGTGATGGTACGAGACCTTTTCACCCCAGGATTTTAACCTATCCCCAGCAATCTCTAGGGCTTGGGTGTCCTGATCAATACCAATATACTGCTCAACTACAGGGTGAGCAGACAAAATAGCTTCCGCGTGCCCGCCAGCACCTAACGTTCCATCAACAAAAATTTTAATCTGACGATCCTCTAATAAACTGAGGACCTCACTTCTAAGTACGGGGTAATGGTAAGAGGTCATAATTCCTTTTCATGAACGATAATATTGCCTCTTATCATGACATACACAGAAAGAAAACACAATATACATTGGAGTATCCTCCTAATCTTTACTAAAAAAGATGCTTACTGGTATAATGAAGTTAGGTTAACGTTTTTGCGCATAAAACTAATTAACTTAAGTTTAAAATTTTACATCCGTAAGTTTTGCTATGACCACCATTGATAAGCTTGACATAAGCGTAAACAATACATACGCAATTCGCACCAAGATGATTGAGAACTTCAATCAACAGATGCGACTAAGCCAGGCTGCCTCCATTCCACCGCAGACACTGGTGGTGAATATTTACCCCAAACTCACCGAAATGGACCTACTCCTAGGGATCGTACCATATCTCACTCCATGGGCTTACTTCTTTCCACCTAAAAAGTTTAGATTCCTGCGCCGCTCTTCTTTCGCTTTTTATCGCGTAGCTCCAACACTAGGAACTCTTGAAGAGCAAGAAGAAACAGAGGAAAGGCTCGCAGCCCTGGAAACCCAAACTCCCGAAGAAAAGCTGGAAAAAGAGATCATTCAAAGCTGTTTTAAACAGCTCAACAAGATCAATAGCTGGCTCGGCTTTATCGTCGGTCGCGTCGGTCAATTCCTACAGGGTTAGTCATGGGCAAGATCGATTGGATGAAAGAACTAGGCTGGACCGAAGAGCAGCTTGAGGATTTACGCTATGCTGGATACGCTTACATCAGACAGGGAAAATATGATATTGCCCTCCCCTTTTTCGAGGCCCTCGTCGTCCTCAATCCAGAAAGTGCCTATGATGCTCAAACCCTAGGTGCCCTTTTTCTCCAGTTAGATCAACCAGCTAAAGCTGCAAAGGCTTTAGATAGAGCTCTTAAACTTGAAACCGACCACGCCCCCACCCTTCTAAATTTCACTAAAGCACTCTTCATGCTTGGAAAGCAAGATGAAGGGCTTAAATTAGCACATATGCTCAAAGCCGAGCCCGATATTAGGATTTCCAACGCCGCCTGGGCTCTTGTCCTCGCTTACGATTAACTTCCCCCCTTTGCCTTTTATTACTCAACGAGTTATTAGTAAGAAAAGGAACC
The DNA here is from genome assembly GCA_021772365.1 of Chlamydiota bacterium. Lineage (GTDB taxonomy): Bacteria > Chlamydiota > Chlamydiia > Chlamydiales > Criblamydiaceae > JAJFMC01. The sequence continues at coordinate 1,302 of JAJFMC010000180.1, read as the reverse complement.
GTGGAGGTTAGCGATGACGATTGAAGATCCATCCATCCCCCTGAAGGATTTTCCGACAGATGATATATCTGACCGTATTGAAACTGACATACATGAGAATACACCATTACCTGCCCAAAAAAGCTTCTCCTTACCCAACCTTTTTCAAAGTATTCCCCCTCTTTCAAAACGATTTTCTAAACCTAACAAAATCAATACACAGCAACAAAATATAGAGCTCAGTTTTTTTCTAAACCACCAACGTGAGCGGGTGCATCACTACAAAGATGTAAATGATATTATAGAACTAGAAAGATGCACGCAAGACGTAGAAAACTCATTAGCACATATCAAATTTACGCCATGCGTAAAAAAACACTTTGCGGACTTCTATCAAACACTGACTGAAAAGGAATACGAAATCAGATACAAACACATATTTTCCAATCTCGACGAAACCCTCTGCGTCTTTCCCGATGACTTCATATCCAGGGAACTACGTAGACAAATACAAAGGATGCTCAAAAACACAAACGATAATCTGTCAGTTATCGACATATTTTTTTTCGGTAAATACCCACTAGGAGATAGATACATCACACGAAAATTCAGTGAAGAGACCTACACGTTAGATGGAAAAAAAAAGCTACAGGGAGAAATCCAAAGCTACCTAGACAAAATACACGCCAAAATCATCGAACTGATGGAAACATTAGAATGTCTTAAACAACACCTAATCTTCCCCAAAAAACAAATACGTGCCATAGGACGAATAGAAGCCATCACCTCAATTTTAAAACGCCCTATTCCTATGATGCAAAACCTTAAAATCGCTACACACCTGCCGTTAACACCCATCGAAGAGAAAATCAAGAAGACATTCAACGACAAACATAAAATAGAGTCAAATCAAAGGGAAGATGACCTCCCGGCAGTAGAAAACCTAAGCGACCTACTCACCCTTTAATGAAGAGTTTTTTTCAGCACTTTTACCACATTTTTTACGTCTTTTTTGGTCAAATCATAGTAAAGAGGTAAGGAAAGACACCGTTCATAATACTTTTCCATCTCCGGAAAATATTCACTAACCTCTCGGTGCTTCTTTGTGAAAAAAGGATGGCGATACAAAGGAATATAATGCACTTGCGTGCCTACCCCCTGCTCTCGTAACTGAATCATCACTTCACTTTTCGTAAGACCCAAAGAAGAAAAATCTATCAGTACTACACATAAATGGAACATCACATGGTCATCATCCGGGACATCTAAAAACTGGATCGCCTCTTCATCTTTCAACAACTCTCGGTACAGCTGCATCAATTC
>JAJFMC010000179.1 GCA_021772365.1 Chlamydiota bacterium | reverse complement strand
TCATCGAAAGAAGATTCTTGACTGCCGAAACGTACATTTTCTGCAATCGACCGCGAGAAGAGAAAAGGCATTTGCTCAACAGTCGATACCTGCTGGTGAAATGCTGAAAGCGGGTATGTGTGAATATCTTTTCCATTGATGAGAATCATCCCTTCGGGAATTTCATATTCGCGATCGATGAGTCTAAGCAGGGTCGATTTCCCTGCGCCTACGGGCCCTGTAATTCCTATAAATGAACCACCTTTTATGAGACAACTGATACCATTTAAGACGGTTTGCTTCTTGGTTGGGTAAGAATACGTCACGTTCTTAAACTCAATATCAGCAGGTTCGTGAATAGAAACCTCTTGTACATTCTTGCTATCAGTCACTTCTGATGGTTCGTTGTAGACCTTTAAGATGCGATCGTATGCTGCTCTTCCCCTTTCGTAAATAGGAAGAACCCATCCCAGCATAAGAATAGGAATATAAATATAGGATTGTATCCACATAAATGATACGAAATCCGCGGTATTCAACTCTTCCCATCCCGCGTAGATTACTGTTGCAGAGAGCATAACTAGTAGAACAGTGGTACACCGTGTGAGCAGAGTGAAGAATGGGTAGATGAGACCTTGGACGATCGACGTTTTGAAAGTGATCTTTGCGAGGCTTTCTGCCAGAGGTTTAAATACCTGTTTTTGTTCGTCCTCAGCACCGTACCCTTTGATGATACGAATCCCTGAATAGTGCTCTTGTACGAGGCTGCTCAGTTCTGCCAGCTTTGCCTGCAGTCCAGCTGATAGGGTGTAGATACGATGACGGACGAGTTTATTTGTAAATGGGATGAGTAATATGGGCATAAGGGAAAGAAATGCGAGTGGTACAGAGATATTAAATAATGCGATGATTCCGGGAACGATGAGTGTGATAGCAAAAATGGGATACATGATGCCCGGACCCAAAACATCTCGATAGACTGTAATGTCGTTTGTCAATAGGCTAAGAAGCTCGCCAATGGTATGTTCATCATAAAATTTTCGCGACTGCATCTGAAGCTTGGTAAAGAGTTTCTCACGAACACTGTTTTCTACCTCGCGACTGATGGAAATGAATCCGACACGCATAGAGTACTTAAACACAGCGCTGATACAGGCAATGGATAGTAACATTAGGGCCCATCCCCATACAACAGTATAATAGTTGCCAAACAGGTCTGAGAAAAACTGTTGAACAGAGCTTACCTCTTCCGCTTCGTTGATATCGACAGCGAGAACAGCTTGTCGGAAGACAAGAGGATTGAGAATTAGCAGAATATTTGCCAGTACGGCAAAAGAAAGAGCGGATAAAAACCTCCAACGATAGTCTCGAATAATACCTAGGAAGCTTTTGTAAAGCGAAGGATACATGTCTCTAACGCTTAGTTTCTGTGATGTAATCTTTCATATCTAACAATATATTTGGGTAGATATGTCCTGCATCGATCTCACGTTTTACTTGATCTTCTGTGACAGTTCCATCTTCTAAGGTATCATGAAGCTCTCCGAGAAAAGCCCCACGATAAAGATGCCCAGGACGTTTCCACGGTTGTGTAGGGACATTGGTATAATGAATTAATTTCGTGGTGTCATCATAATGGTCAAAGTCATTCCATATATCGGGAAGAACACCAAAATCTCCAAAGTTCATACCTGAAGGCCCCCCTGACATGCATCCTTGATATGAAGTCAATCCTGCATTAATGAGAGCCACCCATTCACGGACCTTCCAGTGTTTCAAATTTTCGCAATCCATCAGCATAACGCTAGTAAACATAGTAGTCTTATTGCACACTTTAGCGAGGGCTGGTTTTTCTTGAAAGTCTAGGTTTAATAGTTCATTAATGTCGCCCAGAGTAACCATATCGGCATCTAGGTAGATGGCTTTCCCCTTATAGCCACATTGCTCGGGAATACCGAACCGATAGAATGAAAAGCCTGTGTACATTTTCATTTTTAAGCCGAGATTGATACCCATCAGGTCATTGAACTCTACGTCAGCTTTTGTCCTGGTAGTAATACTTCTCTTAAGCACTTCTGTGGCTAGCCACTGTGCGGGCTCTGTTCCAATAAATATACGTATAGGTTCGCTCATCACCAACAGCCTTTTTAGGGGTTTACCCTGGATATACCATATTGAATTTTTTATTTACAGCCAAACAAGTTGAATAATTGTTTTTTGGAAAAGAGAAAATTCACGCTATTGAACGGTCGCAAGTCAACTAATATTAGACAATACAAGATGGGTATCTTAATTCGATGTTCCGTCATTTTCTTTGTGGTATAGTAATTTAAACACTTCAAACAACTCTGTTGGAGTGTAAGCGGCATACCAATGAGTCATATAAGTATCCATGGGGATAATCAATATTTTTACCGCATGCTCTGAAATAACAGTTGCATTTCTCCTGCCACCAGAAAGCAGGCTAGCTTCTCCAACGATGGAATAGGAAGGTATTTGGAAGGCTTCGAATCCTCCATTAGGATATCCCACAAGTCCCCCGGAAAAGGGGAGATAGACGAAACCTGAAGGTGATCCAGAAGAGAGTAATAGTTCTTTTTCTGTTAGGGTGTAGATCCGAGTGCCATTAAAGAGTGTTTCTGGATCCATTTGCTTCGTTTTGTACCCTCTTAAGCCAATTTCATGAATGGTTTCATTTCTTTCTTCTAATGATGCGGTATAGGGGAGGGCTGATAAGTATCTAGTTTTTTCTTCGGCTGGTACCTGGCTTAATGGAGATACATATTGGATAGCCTCGTTTAACGAAGGGTTTATTTTAAGTAACTCTTCTCCTATTTTTTTGGTAAAATTTAAATTAGTCGAGGTATTCTCTATCATTAAACTAATGGGAGTATGTTTAATAAGTTTTTCTATACCTCTATAGTTAGAGGGAAAAGTAAAGGCCTCACTTACATCGAGGAAAATACTGTTAATTACTGGAGCAGTCGCTTTTGCTGCAGCCTCCATCGCAGCATCGGATCTAAATAAACCTGTAATAAATGCAAAATATATGTCACCACTCTTAGTCAAGTCTGAGACCTGAATATTAGCCTCTCCTAAATTAATTGGTCTTGCGCTTTCTAGTATAAATACCCGTTGATCTTTATCTACCATTATAATGGTGAGGTTTCCATTATAGGTATTCACATACATCTGATAACCAGCAGCAGTTTTAGAACATTCTCCCCTTTGACGTAGTGCGTCTGCAGCTCGTAGTGTCCTTAGCGTATCAATAATATCGTCATAAAAATCAAGAGCTTCTTCACTTTCTTCAAAAAACCAACTAAAAGAATCTTTATTAAAATTGTTGTATAGATTCTCTATATTATTTTTAGTAGTAGAGCAATCTTTGTAATCCTGTAATTCTTCAAAGCGATTTTTTGCTTCTTTGAGATTTAATTCCAGTTTCTTCCTATCGACGTCTTCATTACTGTTTTTCAGGGAAATTTCCAGACTCTCAATTTTATTTTCGTAATAGAGATATTCAAGGTTATTCGTTAACATATCGACAATTTGCTTACGAAGAAGTTTTGGGTAATTGAGCTGTTCGACAGAATGTGCACTTTTACTATGCGTAAACACGAGCGAAAGGCATTCACGCAGTAGGGCTTTTTTACTGTATAAAACGTTTATATTTTTACAAAGATTCATGATTCTCCACGACATATTTCCTGAGTTTTCACTCCAGATGATGTCTATGTATTTATCAAAATCTTCGCTAAAAACAACCTGAGAAGCAAATTCCGGGTGCATTTTACGACCAATGTCCGAAAATTTGATCATTCCGATGTCTTGAAGAAAGGCTTTGTGCACACCAAAACTTTTCATGAAGTTTAGACGGTAGGGTTCCCTATATCTAATAAGGGTGCCGTTTGTTTTGTCAAGTGTATTTAGTACAAGCTTTGCTACATCCCTTGCGTGGGTCTTCCCGTGATCCCCGTAAAGGGCAATGTGACTCTCCATGTCGACAAGAAAGCTGGGGTCCTTAA
>JAJFMC010000178.1 GCA_021772365.1 Chlamydiota bacterium | reverse complement strand
AACTCCCTAATTTAACATTACCAATAAATCCCAAGGATACTTGTAGATGCCCTGGGAATAAAATTGGAATTAAAAAAAAAGGAGCCTGTAATGGAAGACAAAATTTATGATCAAATGGCAACAAGGTGGCCCTCATCAGTCGTGGCAAGAGCCGAAGTCAAAAAATTTACTGGAGGAGCCATCAGCCCGAAAACTATTGCAAATGCCGATTCTTTAGGAAAAGGTCCCAAAAAACGCCTCATTATCGGAAGACGAGTTTGTTACCCTGTGCAGGATTTGATCAATTGGATCCGTGATATTGCAAAAGAGAAAGGTAATATTCATGGATAACCACAAATCTTCTATGAAGAAAGAACCCGTCATGCCCAATCTAAAAGAACTGCAAGCTTTTTTTTCGAATCTTTTCCAACAAGCTAAAAAAGGTTATATTGCAATCAAGGGCTTTCAAGATACAGGGGAAGGAAAAGGTAAAGTTTGCTTCACCGACTTCATCGAACTCAATGACCCAATGCTTCTGAGAAGAGTTTTGCAAAGAGCAATTCAAGCAGCAAATATGGAGAAAGTTGTCCTTTGCACTCCGATTTGCACTTTCCACTCACAGAAAAATGCTAAAGAATCAAATATAGCAAACGGGTTAACTTTATCGGTTGATATTGACAATTCCAATCCTATTATTGCCCTTGAAAAACTTAAAGAGCTACTTGGCCCCCCAACAATAATAGTTACAAGCGGTGGCATTTGGACAGAAGACACCACAGGAAAGCAGTTCCCACGCTTACACCTTCATTGGGTGTTGACCAAACCAACCTCATCAGAAGTAGACCACAAGAGGCTCAAGGATCTACGGCGAGCTTTTATCACGTTTGCAAATGGAGATTCTTCTGGAATTCCAATCAATCACCCTTTACGTTGCGCAGGGAGTGTGCACACAAAAGAAACTCCAGTTCTTTGCAAAGCTATTGAAATTAATTATCAACAAACAATTTCTTTAGAAGAGGCGGAAAAGGCCGTAAAGAAAATTATAAAAACAAATAATTCATCAATTAAAAACGAAAATGAAAAACAAAAAAAGGATAGGACATCCAATAGTACTTTCACCAAGGACCCTAAAATAATATTTGAGAATGAAAAACAAAAACTCTCTCAATCAAAAGTAGGTGAAAGAAACACCACACTCAATTCAGTGGCATTTAGACTAGGAATACTTGTAGGAAAGGGCTCTCTCATAAAAGAGGAGGTTGAAAATGAACTAACTACAATTGCTATAGGACTTGATTTAACTAGATTCGAGGCAGAAAACACTATCAAAAGTGGCTTAGAAGCTGGCATGCAATCTTCCTGGAAGCCAAATGAATCGTCTAGCCAAGGTCAGGAGAAAAAAAATGGTACTGAATGGTGTTCAAAACTAAAGACAGGCAAAGAAATCAAAGCTCTTAATATCCAAATTGAATGGTTAATCCAAGACATTATCCCTAAACAAGCAGTTATCCTGTTTTTTGGTCGAGGTGGAATCGGAAAAACAACGTTGGCAATGATGCTCTGTAACTCGATTTCAAAGGGAACCACCTTTTTAGGCGTCCCTTCTGAAAAAAAAGTTGTAATATACGTTGACTATGAAAATTCAACCGCAGTTCTTTCGGAGAGGTTAAGAAACATTGGCTGCGATGAAGTTAATTTTTTAACATGCGACCAGATTCCGCCACGTCTAGACGAACACCCTAGTGCATTTTTTGAAATACTAGAAAAATACCCAAATGCAGTTTTTGTAATCGACACATTGCGAAGCTCTCAAAGTGGTGATGAAAATAAATCAGCAGACATGACTCCAATTATGAACCTTGCTCAACAAATACGCAATAAAGGTGGAACCGTCATCATTTTGCATCATTGTCCCAAAGGTTCGGAGAATCAATATAAAGGATCAACCGCAATTTTTGATCTTTCCGATCATGTAATCGGACTCTTTCCAGCACCCAATCAAAATGATGCTGAACAAAAAAAATATTTTTTTGGAACAAAAGACAAAACCAGATACAAGCCCTTTGAGCTTCACCTTATGTTTGATCCTGACACTTGTCTGTTTACCTTAACAGATGCGCCAGTAGCAGAAATGATGGATCAAATAAAAGGTATCATTCCACCCCAGGGGATCATACAGGGTCAACTTATAGAAAAAATCAAAAACCAAATTAAGGATAATGAAGAAAAAGTAATTGGCGATAAAAAAATTCGTTCGATTTTAAAATATGGTGTTGACACTCACTGGAGTGCAGAACAGGACACGTCCAAACAAAATGCCATCATCTATAAACCGCTTGGCAGTTTTTCATCCCCTTAAGATCTGAAAAACTGCCAAACGATATTTCTCTGTAAATGTCCTGGCTAACATACCCCTTTGATTCCTATTTTATTCTTGTCTTTTCCATTATGTCCTATTTTGCTATGATAGTCAGTTTAGGAAATATATAGCATCGAAATTTTATTTTAAAATCTGGAGCGTTCCATGGATGAGAGATGGTTTTCCGTCAGCGAAATAGCGATACACCTCGGTGTGAAAGACGACACAATTTATAAATGGATCAAAGAAAAGCAACTACCTGCCAATAAAATTGGTAGGCTTTGGAAACTTAAGAAAAATGAAGTGGATGAGTGGGTAAAAGATGGTG
>JAJFMC010000177.1 GCA_021772365.1 Chlamydiota bacterium | reverse complement strand
CATAGCCCTCATGATTATTTTGACTATACGGTTCGTGATATTGTGAATATGGGCGGATATGCATTTAGTCTGATAAATTTAAACACCCTAATAGATCAAGCTCTAGAGGAGGTTGGTTTAACTGCTCTGCAAAATCGTCTGATAACACAAATATCTTCAGGGGAAAGACAACGTACTTACATAGCACGAGCCCTTGTAACACAATCCCCCATCTTACTGTTGGACGAACCTACAGCTTCATTAGACATAAAACAATGTTCTACAATATGGAATCTTCTAAGTCGATTACAAGCACAAGGTAAGGTGATTATTGTTGCGACACATGATCTTCCAAGTATTGATTCGCATGCAGATGAAGTGTTACATTTAGACAGCGGACATTGTAAAGCTTATGCAGGGAACGCCGTTAAAAAAGTCGAAAGTCTTACCTATAGTAAAGGTTTATTTTCGTAAACTATCAAATAGGTTTTGAATGATGACTCTACAGCAAACAGAGAAAAACGCAGAGGTGCGAACATAATTTTACCCATAACTTTTTTTGACAGAAATTCTTATGTCGAGCCTTCAGCACTCAATTGCTTGGTTGGCGCGGTCCTGGGGTTCTGCCCTCCACCGCCAGGCTCGTTCAATGTCATGGCTTCGCCATTAGGTGGAACGCTTCCTGCGAAATGAATAATTCTTGTTAGACAGAATTAGCTAGAATCGGTTTACCCCTCATACACCTATATACCCAAACAAGTTGAAGAATTGGGGATCGGGCACGGGCACGATTCCCAATTCTTCAACTTGTTTGGGTATATATAAAAAAAGTCCCAACACCATTTCTGATGTTGAGACTTATACAGCACCCAAATTTCACCGCACCTTAATGGTACGTGTTTCTTGTAGGTACTCTTGCAACTTGTTGATCAGAAGGAATGACTTCATCATAAACCTCTACTTTTGCAAACTGCCCTGAGCCCGATCTACTATTTGAGAAACTTGTTGATTTTTCTTTTTCTAAAGTTTTTCTTCGAGCCGATCTAAGAACCCTTTTCTGAACATGTTTGAGATGATGACATTCGTCTTTCATAGAAGCCTCCTGATTTTTGTAATTTGTACCAGGAAAGATCTTGTAAAGAGAACTCTGAAACAAACATCTTCCCTCACATAGTTAATCATAACACATCTGGAGTTAATTTTAAATGGGAATCAAAACAACAATAGATAACAACTTTAAGTAAAATAACACCTCGTTAAATTACTAGATACCAGTAATCTACTCAAATATGCGATCCACATCGATAAGACCGGTTTTTTGTAAAAGAATCATTAAGATAGCCACTGGAGTTATCCAGCGCATGAAAAACATCCAAGGCCCCCAAACCCATCGCAGTTTCGTCCCTGCTAACAATTCATCTCGACAAGCACTCTTGTCAAACACCCACCCTGTAAAAAGAGCTATTAGCAATCCATCAAGAGGAAGCAGCCAAACGGAAACCAAACTATCGATTGTTTCGAAAAAGGTATGCCCATAGATAACAGGCCAGTTGGCAAAAAGAGTGCCGGTGTTGGAGAGAGCACTTGGAATGCCAAAAATAAAGGCACTTGCCCCAACAACGAGAACTGCTTTTTTTCGTTTCCAGTCAAATAAATCAATAAAATTAGCCGAAACAACTTCAACTAAAGCAACTGACGATGTCAATGCTGTGAAGACAAACAAGATAAAAAATGCAGTAGAAAGAAGCAAAGACCCTGGGAGCTTGGAAAACAGAAGAGGTAGAGTTTTAAAAATAAGACCAGGCCCCCCTTGTGGAGTCGAGCCAAAAGTAAAGATAATCGGGAAAATCATCATTGCAGCCATCAGTGAAATAGTCACAATCATCAATCCAATCACAGCACCGGTTTTGGGGATATCCTCAGTCCTTCTCATATAACTACCATAGGTAATCATGATTCCCTGCCCTAAACTCAAAGTGAAAAATGATAGTCCCAAAGCTTCTAGAGCACTGGAGGGTAAAAATTCTTGAAAGTCTGGATAAAAAACAAACGTAAATGCTTCCCAAGCACCATCCAAAGTAAAACTAATGGCGCAAAGAACCGTCAACAACACCAACAAGCTGGTTGTCATAATACGGCTCCAGTATTCAATACCATGTCGGACTCCCGGATATACAACCCCTACAGCCAAAGCTGTAAAAGCTAAGTGCCAGAAAAGTGTGATATCTCCTGAAGTTGATAACGTTTGAAAGATCTGATCGATTTCTTCAGCAGTTTTCCCTTCATAAACTTGATTTAGGGAGAGTAAGATATAGTTGAGTCCCCACCCGGCTATGACACTGTAATATGACATGATCAAAAACGAAGCTGTAACACCAATCCAGCCGGCTATTTTCCAACAAGGGTTTTTACTTAAACTTGCAAAAACTCCGACAGCTCCACGTTGAGCTCGTCGCCCTAACACAAGTTCTGCCATAAATATCGGAACGCCGATAAAGAAAGTGCAAATGATATAAACTAAAACAAAAAGACCACCACCGTTATCTCCAGTGACATATGGAAATTTCCAAAGTGTTCCCAACCCAATAGCTGAACCGGCAGCTGCCAATAAAAAACCTAAGTGAGAACTCCAATGCTCGCGGTGCTTATGCATAGAACAACCCTTAACTAAAATTTAAACTTTACCACATTCCCTCTTTATAGGGAATTCTACAAAATGCTAATATTATCAATTGAAAATTAACCTTATAGGTGCCATAATGGATCAGATTTTAGGAAGTTTGCAACTGGAAGCTGCTGTTGTTGGAGTAGTCTGCGGAGTATTTTTAATCCTCTTCGTAGTCGCTGGCATTAAGCAGATCCTCAAAGAAAAAGATTAATCGAGTTATTCATGACAACAAAAAATAAGCCATTAAATGTTATTCCTGAT
>JAJFMC010000176.1 GCA_021772365.1 Chlamydiota bacterium | reverse complement strand
CTTGTCGTAAACGACTTTTTTACACCCATCTGCTAAGCCTCGATTTTCGGTAAGGGGTTGAACCCTTACCTTCAAATCGAGGCTACGCATCTGGGCGCAAAAAAGACCGTTTACGACAAGTTTGGGGTAGCAATCAGGGTCATAGGTGTGCGCATAGAGGATATTCTTCTCGTCACAGAAAGAGGATCAACGAACCTTACAACAGCACCTCGTTCTATAGAGTCAATAGAAACTCTTATGGCCTTGACGTGAACATCAGTTTTAATGTTGTGTAGCAAACTCTTTAACTCTGACAAGAGCAGTAAGAGAAACCAGCAGAATGAATACGGAGGCGAGCAATCCAAAAAAAGAGGGGAAAAGAATCATCAAGGAAAAGAAAATAAAAGCCTCTGCTCGCTCCATAATCCCAGGGCTGTAGTGAAAGCTTTTTTCACCCTCATTTTCTTCAAAGATACCAACGACAAGGAATGAGGTAACACATACTAATACACATCCTAGCATTAGCATGCATAAAACCCCTCGACTCTCAGGATCTACAAGGTAGAGGCCGAAAACAACGCTGAATTCAACAATTCTATCAGAAACGATGTCGAAAACAGCGCCGTATGAAGACGTTTCTCTACGTCGTCGGGCTACTGATCCATCCAAAACATCGAGATATCCCGATAAGAGTAGGCAAGCCACTGCTAGAACATTTAGTCCCATCGCTAAGCAGGGAATGACGGCAATACCAGATAACAGAGCAAGCAATGTTAGCTGGTTGGCATGAATATCCGTTTTGAGAAAGTAGGGGATAAAAGGTTCTATCAAGACCTTTTGAAAAGGGGCTCTATAGTGGGAATCAATCATTTTTTTTGCCACGCACTTTTTTTATCACTATAGGTAGTAAAGCAAAAACTGCTAATGCAATCAAGGCGATTTTAATGTCCGTAGTAAATATCGAGTCGATGGAAAACTCACCTTTGCCATCCAGTATACTGCCTAACCCCACCCCAGCTTGAGTGAATACAAAAGCACCGGGGATGATCCCTACGAAGGTCGTCCAGATAAACGTAATAGGGCTAACACCAAAAAATGCTGGAGCTAGGTTGACTAGCCAAAAAGGGAATAGAGGGACGAGGCGTAGAAACAACAAATAGCTGGCTTCATTTTCCTGAAGACCGGCTTGAATTTTTGGTAGTGTAGCGCTGACCTTTTCTTTCCACGATTTACCCAAAGCTGTCTTTGCTGCCAGAAAGATACACGTTGCACCTATCGTTGCAGCAGTAACGACATAAATGGTGCTGAATGGTTGGGCAAAGAGAAACCCTCCGGTAATCGAAAGGAGGCTGCCTCCGGGAACTGATAGAGCGATGGCCAAGATATAAATAGCCATGAACACCAAGGGAGCTGTGATCGAGTGGCCCTGTACGTAATCCGTTATAGTATGTCGGTATTTTTTTAACTGCTCAAAAGTCAAAAACTCTCCAGCTCCGAAAAAATATGCGATAAGCATTAGAAGGACAATACAGAATATGGGTATATATTTTTTCCACTTCATGACTAAACCTTGTGTTTTAATGTAAAGAATTTTTGATATATGAATTCCTCATGATTTGCAAGTTATAGTCAATCAGGTTGGAAATTTGGGGATAACCTTAAGGGCGTTGAAATTCCTTGTTCTTTGTTATGAATCTATGTTTTTTTACAGGATAGGCAGGATAGTGTTCCTACGATAGCCTCTACACCGTTCCACGATTTTAATGATGTGTTTCGATAAAGAGATTCAAGTGGAGCCTTGGAGTGACAAAACTGCTTTTGTCTTTATTAAAGAACCATTTCCCGAATTGAACTCTCTCCGCAAAAGGCAAAAGCAGTTTTACCACTCCAAGGTTCCACTCCATATTTTTCTTTGGAGATTCTCTATTTAATCGTGGAACGACGCAGAACCCTTTTACACAAAGATGTTACCTTCATTTGAACCATTCCCAAAAATATCAAAAAAATACTAGTCGCAATTTCTCTCTGAAACTTAGAAAAACTCTAATTTTCTGCCTATCCTACCTATCCTGTTCATCTTGTCTATCCAGTATGAATTTCTCTTTTAATACCCACTACCCCTCTTTGAGAAAGTTCGAACTTGATCAACCGATAGGATTTCGCTATAATTCCTATTTTATCGATAACCCCATAAAGGAATTTATGAACAAGCAGAAAACAGCAATTACACCTACGAGAGAAGAAGATTATCCTGAGTGGTACCAACAGGTAATCAAAGCCGCAGATATGGCAGAAAATTCTCCTGTACGAGGCTGCATGATCATCAAACCTTGGGGTTACGGGATTTGGGAGCATATCCAAAGCGATCTCGATGAACGGATCAAAAACCTCGGTCATGAAAATGTATACTTCCCTCTATTCATTCCACTAAGTTACCTAGAGAAAGAGGCTCAACACGTCGAAGGGTTTGCAAAAGAGTGCGCTGTTGTCACTCACCACCGACTCGAAGAGGTTGATGGTAAACTCGTCCCTACCGGTGAGCTTGAAGAACCGCTCGTCGTCAGACCTACATCAGAAATGATCATCGGTGAGGCCTTCTCCCGTTGGGTCGAGTCGTGGAGAGAACTACCCCTTCTCATCAACCAATGGGCCAACGTCGTTCGTTGGGAGATGCGTACAAGAATTTTCCTACGTACTACTGAATTTCTATGGCAAGAGGGTCATACCGCACACGCTACTGAAGATGAAGCCGTACAGGAAACCCTATGCATGCTCGAAATGTACCGGTCGCATATGGAAGAGGTTCTAGCACTACCCGTCATCATTGGTAATAAACCCGAATCGGAAAAATTCCCCGGTGCTGTCGATACCTATACTACCGAAGTGATGATGCAAGACCGTAAAGCACTACAATCAGGAACTTCTCACTATTTAGGGCAGAATTTTGCAAAAGCGCAGAATATTCGTTTCACCAACAGAGATGGCGACCTCGAATATGCCTATACAACTTCATGGGGTGTGACCACACGCTTGATCGGTGGAATGATCATGTGTCACTCCGATGATGACGGATTGCGCATCCCTCCACGTGTCGCTCCAAAACAAGTCGTTATTCTCCCCGTCGTGCCAAAACCTGAGCACGAAGCGGAAGTAATGGAATATGCTGATAGAATCGCCGCCAAATTACGCAACGAAACCTACAGTGGAAATAAAGTACGCGTCATCGTCGACAAACGTGAAAAGCGTGGTGGTGAGAAAAATTGGGAGTGGATCAAAAAAGGTATCCCTATAAGAATCGAGGTTGGACCTAAAGATATCGAATCGCAATCCGTTATGGTATGCTGCCGCCATCGCGGTCATAAAGACAAGAAGAAAGTACAGATCGGTGACATCGAAAAGACGGTCATCAACCTCCTCGGAGAAATCCAAAAAAGCTACTTCGACCAAGCGAAAAAACACCAACTCGAGCACTTACGCACAGATATCACCAATTTTGAGGAATTCAAGAAGTTTTTTACACCAAGAAATTCAGAAAGGCCAGAAATTCACGGTGGATTTGTCCGAGCAAAATGGTGTGGAGAACCGGAATCTGAAGAAATTATCGATGGATTGAAAGTGACAATCCGCTGCCTTCCCCTAGACCAAACAGGAACAGAAGGGAAGTGTGTACTCACAGGGAAACCCGCTACGCTCGACGCGATCTTCGCTAAATCATACTAATTAGTGAAAGTTCCAGCGGCGGTCCCGATACTGTTTTTTTTTTGTCGTATTCAAGGGGTTTTTCGGTGGCAAATTGTTGAACCTTCTTCATGCCTTTGTTGAGGGCTTTGGCTTTTGAGGAGTCAATTCTTAGGATTAGCTTGTGTCTAAATGGTTGTGTAAATGCCTGAACTTGTTTGCACCCCTCTATGGCACTAGATAGGCTTGTACCACTCATAAAATGAGGGGTAATGTATTGGTCTCCCAATCCAATGTATAGACAGTCTTTTCCAAGTGTGACAAGTGCATCACCTTGAGCTGCTTTTTGCTCTGTAGGAACGAGAGAATTATATAATTGATCATCAGAACTAGTTCCTCTTTTTTTATCGAAGCCGTAGGTTTCCGCTATAGTCGTATCTGACGCACTCAAAGAAGTTTTAGCTGCGGTTTGGGGTGGCAATCGGGGTCTTCGGAAAATTAAAGTCTATGGAAAACGAACAGACTGCATTTGGTTCTACTTCTCTAGTTTTGGTAGCCATTGCGCATGTTGGATCAATTGATTCCTAAATAGTTGAGCGTGCTATCAGCATGCTTACACTATCAGATACCAAAGAATGGTCAAAAAAGGAAATTAGAGTAATATTCAAATTTGAAAGAAAAACAATCCGCCGTTGCATCGGTAATATCAAACGTGTTTCAGGTACAAAACCTTCGGGTTTTTTACAGAGAGGGGCTTTGAGGTTTTAGTCCATTCGTTTCTCTCCAGGTCTGACTCCATTTATAATTTCAGAATTGAAATTTTTAAAAGTCAATTTTAAATATAAATGGAATTCCATCATTTATCACTAATTCGAGACCGTTCGAAATAAGATCAATTTTTTTCCATTTTTCTCTAGCAACCCCGATTTTTCCTTGAATTTTCTCTAATTTACTCAATAATTTTTTTGATTGAACCAGCTTCTTCTTTATATTTTTATCTTTGCTGTTAACATGAGTAAGGATGAATTTTTCATTTGTTGTTTGATTTTTTAGTAGCCCGTGATATTCTGGATATGCTTCTGATATAGCCAATTTTCCATATTTAATACGTTTACGCAAAGGTTGGTCAATTACCTCCAAAAGCTTTATTCTTTCATTCCAAAATGGGTTTTTATCACTAATGTCAAACGGTTTTAGTATTTTTATTGGCTTCATTCGAAATTTATCATGGTCAAATTGTGACCGCCATATCTCATTCTCATAAAAATATAGGTGAGCAGCTCGTTTTCCTTTTACAACACTATATAATGTCTGATAAGGGATTACTAGTTGGGTAGCACCTCTTAACAGAAAGCCAGCAGAGCTTATTGAGGCACAAAAAAGTTTTAGTGGTAAAGTAATGGGAGTAAACAAAGATTTCACTATTACAGTTCCTATATGACGATTTTTTATATCGTAAACTATATCACGAAAGTGATCGTTAAAAGTAAATATAATCATTGCTACGGCTTGGATCACTGAATCAACGGGCTTTGCAAAATACTGTAAAAGTTGAACACCTCTAGAAGCACATTCACTTTTAGTTTCTAATACCAAACGATTAACAGAATGACTACAAGGTGAAAGCAGGATTGCTGAAACCCAAGAGTTGTTAATGGTAAAATTAGTAGGATTATGCTTGTAACTTTGTACACCCATTTTAAAACCTTTGTTAATTGTTGTTTATCTGTGTGATAGTATGCGTTAAGATTTAATTAATATCAACATGAGATTTAGTTTGTTTTTAGTTAATAAGTAAGAGGGGGCCTGGGTCTGAGATGACACAAACTGAAATCATCGGTGCTGGGCCTGCTTAACTGTTAACTTGTTGTCATGAATTTTTTCATCGTTTATTCTAGAAGGTGCTTTAAGAAATATCTTTAAATGAGGGTTGGTTGTGTAAATGTCTTGTAATTAAATGTTTATAATAGAGAGGAGAATCTCCTGACTCAAGGATGAGGCCTCTTAATATCTTAGGGGAGGATACTCTGTAGCACAAATTCGCGGGTTAACTACAAATTAACGGACATAGAGCCAGTGGGGCTGGACGTGACGGTCGTTATAGGCCTTCTTGGGCGCATACGCATCATCCTAAGCACTCGATTGCTTCCTTCACCACAGCAGAAATAGCCTCGTTCCACGATTTAAAAAGTATTTAAATCTAGAAAACCAAAGTTCTACTACATTTTTTATTGGGAGATTCTCCATTTTATCGTGGAACGGCGTAGGGTCTTCTTACACAAAAGTGTCACCTCGTTTGAACCATGCCGAAAAATGGCGAAGCCATGACATTAAACGAGCATGGCGGTGGAGGGTGAGTGCAGCGAGCCCGTAAACCCTAGGATGACGCAAACCAGACCATCGAGTGCTGTAAACACGACATAAGAATTTATGTCAAAAAAAGTTATGGGTAAAGGTATGAGCACAACTTGGGCTCGTCCAAGTGTAACTTATCGCCAATTCACGAATGACTATGAGGTTTGAGTTGTAGAGCACTATTTCCAAACCTAATGATAATTTAGGCCTCGACTAACCACCATATCTGGACAGGATTGGGCCGCAGCCATTCCCCTTCTACACAAACACTTGCTTTCTAAAAAGAGGGTTAATTTTGTCCAAACTCCAGATAGACGCAAGTAAGCGATTTTGTTCAAAAAGGCTCTGGATGAACGGTCTAGTACGTAAATAATGTAAAGGTTTATGAAAGAAATAACTATTATTTATAGAGTCGGTAGTAGTGTAATAATTAATAATTATGTGTATTTGTTAATTAATGGTGTTGAGTGTGGGCTTTGTGTTTAAATGGTTTGTGTTGTTTTTTGGTAAAATATTGTTTGGTTTGTTGTTTTTTAAATAAAAAAATAAAATTATATGTATAATAGTTATATAGGGCAATCCAAATAATGGAGTTCGGATGGAGTTCGGATGGAGTTAAGTGAGTGGGAAGAGCATTATAAGGGGAAAATCACTGGAACAGTCGATGACTTCCTGGATGAACACGGCTTTGAATACGTGAATCCTAGTGCAATAGAACCCCCTGAGGTTCAAATTAAGCGACTAAGAGAGACTATGATCAGCAGGTTTACCTACGAAGAGTATGGTATTTCTGAAGGCTTACAGCTAATCATCGATGTTCTCCCTCAGCGAATAACCCCTGAAGAATGGGATGTAGTTTGTTGGGAGTTGTGTAATGTAGAGGTAAATGCATTGGAGTATTTGGAGGGGCAAACTGATAACCCCGATATCTCAAAAGAAGAGCTAGTCGGTGTCGACGAAGCTCTGGGTTTATCGGAGGAAACATACGAGCATATTCGGCTACTTCTCTTCTATTTCGTTCAA
>JAJFMC010000175.1 GCA_021772365.1 Chlamydiota bacterium | reverse complement strand
AACCATGAAGATACATCTTCCCCTCCTGAAAACAATGAAGAGGATGGAGAGGTTAGTATGCTTATTCTCCCCCCAATTACGGTATAAGGTGTTATGAAAAAACTCATCACATATGCTGTTGAAAATAAGGCTGTGAGCTATTTCTTATGTGTCTTGCTTTTGGTTGGAGGTATTGTAAGTTATTTTTCCTTGGGGCAATTGGAAGATCCTGTGTTCTCTATTAAATCTGCCGTTGTTTTGACAAAATACCCCGGAGCTAGTCCTGAAGAAGTCGAACTTGAGGTAACGGATAGAATAGAGAAGGCGTTGCAGGAAATGCCTCAACTCAAACAACTCTATTCTGTTTCTCGTCCTGGAGAGTCATATATAAAGGTCGACATAAAATCACAGTATTGGTCGGATAGGCTCCCTCAGGTTTGGGATGAATTACGTAAGAAAGTCAGAGATGTAACAGCAAAACTTCCTCCGGGTGCGCAAGAGCCGATGGTGATGGATGATTTTGGCTTCGTTTATGGATTCTTACTGGCACTTACTGGTGAAGGGTACTCCTATAGAGAGCTTGAAGATTACTCGGAATTGATCAAAAAAGAACTGTCTCTCATCAAAGGGGTTTCACGAGTTGGACTCTGGGGGGTTCAAGATAGAGTTATTTATGTAGACATTACAGAACAGCAGCTTTCTCAACTGAACCTCACAAGTGAAACCGTGATATCTACTCTGAAAAATCAGAATATGGTCGTCGATGCAGGGTCTTTAGATGTTGAAACCGAGCGTTTTCGTATTTCACCAACAGGAGAGTTTGCGAGTCCTGAAGAAATTGGTGAGCTAATTATCAGGCCTCACTCGGTCGATGTTATCGATAACCTTATGAACGCTTCCGAAAAATCACCTCAGAAAACGCGTGCTTTAACAAAAACGCTGGACGAAGCAAGTAGTCAAATCATTCGTGTTAAAGATATTGGTGATGTTTATCGTGGCTATAAAGATCCTCCTGCAGCCATGATGCGGTACAACGGACAACCTGCGGTAGGGATTCAAATTGCCGGTCTTGAAGACGAGAATATTGTTGAAGTTGGGAACAGGTTGTACGATAGGCTTGAAGATATCATCGAAAAGCTTCCCATTGGCATAGAGGTAAACAAAATTGCTTGGCAGTCCGATTTAGTAGAAGAGGCTGTGAATGGTTTTATTATAAGTCTTATCCAAGCGATTATAATCGTGCTGGTAGTGTTGATTATTCCAAGTGGATTTAAAATGGGTCTTATCGTTGGAATCGACCTGGTATTGACCATTCTTGGAACATTTATTGTTATGGCTATCTTGGAGATTCCATTGCAGAGGATGTCTCTTGGTGCATTGATCATTGCATTGGGAATGATGGTCGATAACTCGATAGTGGTTGCCGACGGAATTGCTGTACGATTTAGAGAAGGCATGGATAGAAAAAAGGCAGCTATCCTTGCTACAACAGGGCCCGCGTATCCTCTATTGTCAGCGACCATTATTGCCGTCATGGCGTTTTACCCTATCTATGCTTCTAGGGAAGATGCAGGGGAATATTGCCGTACTCTTTTTTTAGTGGTTGCTGCCGCATTGATAATCAGCTGGCTCGTAGCGGTTCTTATCACTCCTCTTCAGTGCATGGATATGCTTCCAGAAGAAGCTAGCGACATGAAAAAATCTGCAAGTGAATATGATAGGCCTTTTTTTAAGTACTTCCGAAAAATTCTGAGGGTTTTAATAAAATTTCGCTTCATCACCCTTGTGGGTCTAATTGGGCTTCTTTTATCAGCTTTGTTTGCTTTTGGGTTTGTTAGCCAAATGTTTTTCCCAGACTCGTCACGACCGCAACTGATGATTGACTTTTGGGCACCAGAAGGAACACGAATCCAAAATGTTTCTGATAGCCTTAAGCCTGTTGAGAAAAAATTGTTGAGTGATGAGACCGTTGAAAGTGTGAGTACTTTCATCGGTGCAGGCCCCCCTAGGTTTTATCTTCCAGTCGATCCGGAAAAAAATTATCAAAACTATGCACAAATGATTGTTAATTTCGACACATTTGAAAGTATCGGGCCTTTCATCGATAGGTATGATGAATGGGTTGCAGAAAGTGTTCCTTTTGCAATGGTGCGTACACGCAAATACGGTGTAGGTCCCGCCAACACTTGGAAATTCGAACTAAGAATCAGTGGACCTAGAGATGCAAGTATCCAAAAGCTAAGAGAAATCGGTAATGAAATGGTAGCTATCGGTAAATCGTCGCCTATAGGCCAAGATTGGCGTACCGATATGATGAACCGTACACTAAAAATTGTGCCTGATTATGATCAAAAACGTGGACGTTGGTCGTCGGTTACTCGTGGTGATGTCGCTGAAGCTACTAGAAGGGGATATGATGGTGTAACTGCCGGGCAGTATCGAGAAATGGATCACTTGTATCCAATAATCTATCGAAATGTGAAGTCCGAACGCGAGGAACTTGCCTCCAATCTCGATACTCTACAGGTGCGACCTGAACAATCGGTAAATAGCGTTCCCTTACTCCAAGTAGTCAACGGCATTAACCCAGAATGGGAAGATCCGATGATTATTCGATTCAATAGAAGAAGGGCTGTGACGATCCAAGGTGGCCCTATCGATGGTGTAACGTTTCCGGAAATGAGAAATAGTTTATTAGGAGAGATTGATGCGGTCGATTTACCGCAGGGCTGTACGAAATTTTGTGATGGATAACAAGACAGTACTGTGACAGCAAAGCAGTAACAAATTCCTGGATTCGTAACTGCAGTAGTATTA
>JAJFMC010000174.1 GCA_021772365.1 Chlamydiota bacterium | reverse complement strand
ATTCGTACCGGTAAAGAAAATCGCGTCGTCTTAGCCTTAGGAGGTGGACACTTCCGTTCGCAAATAGTAGAGATTGGAGAGGAATCAGGAGGACGCATTGTCATCCGATCAGGTCTCAAATCTGGCGATAACATCGTCACTTCAGCAGAGTTTTTGATCGATTCCGAATCGAGTTTGAAATCCGGTCTCGACCGCATAGACTCCAAAAAGGAGTGATTATATGCTTGATTACATCATCAAATGGTCCGTCAACAATCGCTTCTTGATTATAGCCTTCACTTTTTTTCTCGTTAGTTTTGGTTTTTACTCCATTCATAATATCCCTATCGATGCGTTACCGGACCTTTCCGATATACAGGTCATCGTCAAGACGAAATACCCCGGTCAGGATCCACAGGTAATTGAAGATCAGGTCACCTACCCACTCTCTACAGCGATGCTTGCCGTGCCCGGAGCTGTCAGCGTACGCGCCTATTCCTTTTTCGGTGCTTCGTATGTCTACATCATTTTTGAGGATGGAACAGACCTCTATTGGGCGCGATCTAGGGTTCTCGAGTATCTCGAGGAAGTGGCCGGTAGGTTACCCGAGCAGGCGCAAGTGTCCCTAGGTCCCGACGCTACGGGTGTAGGATGGGTATACGAGTATGCCTTGGTTGACAGAACCGGCAAGCATGACCTTGCGGACCTCACGACTCTACAGAACTGGTATTTGAAATTTGATTTACAAACTGTTCCCGGCGTGTCACAGGTAGCAACGGTTGGTGGGATGGTCAAAGAGTATCAAGTGACACTCTCACCCGATACCCTTAGAGTATATAACCTGACGATTGATCAAGTGAGAACAGCGATCAAAAGAGGCAATCAAGAAGTCGGAGGCGACGTCATTGAACTTGCCGAAGCCGAGTATGTCGTCAGAACAAACGGTTATATCGACAGTGTGGAATCGCTGAAGCAAATCCCTTTAGGCGTAAATTCCAAAGGAACGCCCGTCCTCCTCTCTGATGTTGCTGAAATTGGTGTAGGACCAGAAATTAGACGCGGCGTTGCCGATTTAGACGGCGAGGGTGAAGTTGTCGGTGGCATTATTGAGATGCGTTTTGGTGAAAATGCACAAAACACCCTTGATGGTGTAAAGGCAAAGCTGAAAGAAATCCAGCTCAGCCTACCCGAAGGTGTGGAGATCGTCGAGACCTATGACAGGTCAGGGTTGATCGAACGGACGATTGAAACCTTGAGGTCGCGATTGATCGAAGAGATCGTCATTGTTTTTTTGGTTTGTCTGGTATTCCTGTTTCACCTCCGCTCGTCACTTGTCGTTGTCATCAGCCTACCGATAGGAGTGATGTGCGCATTTATTATCATGTATATGCAAGGCATCAATGCCAATATCATGTCGCTTGGCGGTATCGCTATCGCCGTCGGTGCGATGGTCGACGCTGCTGTTGTTATGATCGAAAACGTACACAAACACCTAGAAAAAAAGCGTGCTGAAGAGATTGGCCACTGGGAGATGATCATAGAAGCAACCTGTGAAGTTGGCAAGCCACTGTTTTTTTCCTTGGTCATCATCACACTGAGTTTCCTTCCAATTTTCAGTTTACAAGGTCAAGAAGGGCGACTTTTTGCGCCGCTTGCCTTTACAAAATCCTATTCGATGGCAGCAGCAGCGTTTTTGTCGATCACCCTCGTTCCCGTGCTGATGGGACTATTCGTACGCGGAAAGATCATTCCCGAGAAAAAAAACCCTATCAACCGCCTCCTTATTGCCACTTATGAACCCGTTATCAAACGCATCCTCAAACGTCCCTATATTATTATAGTCCTCGCAGCAGCGCTTACGATCTCCTGCTACTGGCCATTGATGAATCTCGGATCCGAATTTATGCCCGAGCTTAATGAAGGTGATAGAATGTATATGCCTTCGATGCTGCCGGCGGTATCGATTGGAAAAGGGCGCCAAGTGCTGCAACAGACCAACAAAATGATCATGAAAGTTCCCGAAGTGAAGAGTGTGTTCGGCAAGCTCGGAAGAGCCGACACGGCAACGGACCCAGCTCCTTTGACCATGATCGAAACCATCGTACAATTGAAACCTAAAGATCAGTGGAGAAAAGACTATACCACAGAAGAGCTGACAGCCATATTGAACGAATCGGTGAACCTTCCCGGAGTGACCAACTCGTGGACGATGCCGATCAAAACACGTATCGACATGCTCTCTACAGGGATCAAGACACCGATAGGCATCAAAATCATTGGCCCCTCTCTCGAGGAGATCGAGAAAATAGGTAAAAGCATCGAAGTAGTTATCTCAAAAGTTCCTAACACACGGTCCGTTTATGCAGAACGCGCTGTCGGGGGACGCTATATCAATATCGATATCGACAGGACAGCAGCAGCGCGATTTGGGCTGAACATCCAAGATGTTCAAGATGTGGTCGCGCTCGCCGTCGGCGGGCAGACCGTCACCACGGCCATCGAAGGGCTAGAACGCTACCCCGTCAATATCCGCTACCCACAGTCCAGTAGAGATAGTTTACAAAAACTAAAAATGCTTCCCATCGTCACCCCTACAGGAGCAAATATCCCCCTTGCCGATGTCGCTAATATCTACGTTACTGATGGCCCCTCGATGATTAAAACCGAAAATGCC
>JAJFMC010000173.1 GCA_021772365.1 Chlamydiota bacterium | reverse complement strand
GCGCATCTAATTGTTCAAAATGAAAAAGGTGAAACGCGACTTTTAATCACCTCTGAGAGCATTATGTCAATTCTAAGAAAACAGTCAATAAACCAATCGAGCAGTAATCATCTCAATTCAAATGGTAATAATGAATTTCTTATTCAAATTCCAATGAATGGTAAACGGTTACGGTGTTCAGAGTATTTACAACGGATCGTATTAACATACCGGAAACTTGCCTCTTCAGATGTTTTTGGAGCAAAAAAATTGATAGATGAAGGGCTATTTCCTGTTGGCAGGAACCTTACACCTCAAGAATTTTTACTCATTGCCCGGCTATTAAATCCAACGTCTATGCCTGTGGATCATTCTAAAGATATAGCCGCTTTACAGCTTCTTTTATGCTATCAACTGTATCGTCATCATTTGAATACGCCACTATCGATGGAAATGCTCAAATCACTTCCTCGCTCCGAGTACTACAGATTCAAATCTTTAATAGAAAACACATCTGAATTAAACGATCAAGAATATGAAGTAAACGGACGGTCAAAGGTATTAAAAGTTCAAAAACTCTATGATTATTTAGCAAAAGGGTCTAAATCATCTGAACTTTTAAAACTGCGTAACCTAATGACAAAAGACGAAGAAATCGAATTGATTAACTGGGTGTTGAGGGACGATTTCTCTCATAATGCATCGCACTTATCTTGGTATCAATTTTCTGAACTTGACAAACGGCTAGAAAAGCTCGAGGGTGTGATATTAACACGGACTCCGGGGAGCATTAAATCTGATATTAAAACTTGTCCGAAGCATAACTCTTCACAATTTAGAGACTTCTATCCGTATTATATTTTTAGTGGAATATGGGAAGAAGATAAACATGTTCTCTACCAATCAAGTTTCCCAATTTGGTCACCCTCAAGTAAACAAGAATTCATCTCTATGTATCAAACACTAAAAGGGACTCCAACCGAAAGAAAACACCTTAGACAAATACTCTCATTACGCACAAAAGTAGAAACGAGTTTTCCGGATACACACGTTTCCTATAAAGATGAAAATCAAAAAATGTATTTTTTTCTCCTCATGCTCCTTGATAGGGTATCTCCATCACAATTGCCAGATTTCCCAGATGAGAAAGAAAGGAAGGAGCGTGGATCCATTGACAAATTCCGAAAAAAAATAAAAAAATTGCTGGGAAAAGGCCCTTATGAAGAATTTGGTAAAGAACAAACACCTGAGTCAGGTGCTATTGTTCCTGCTATTGAAAAAGCTCTCAAAAGATCATTAGCAAAAACGATAAGAGGAGAGTTATGTAATGTGAATTACGAGTTAATGTCCGCTCTTGGTTTATGGAATTACTATAGAAAAAATCGTAACGAAATCTCCAACCCCCTTTTATGGCTTAAAAATCTCACCAAAAACTACATAGAAAATTCAGACAATCAACCTAAAGAATTTTTACTTTTATTCCCAAATCCTCAACTTGAAGTGATAAAAGCACTTACCCATCAACTTAGAAAATTTGAAGATCAGTATGAAAAAATACGATCTATCCCCAAACAACGAGTTGATAGAGAAAAATTATTTGCAAGGGACTACTCAATCGCTGCAGAAAGAATAGCTGAAAAATGGAAGAATGATACTTTCCCCAAAATTCATAATAGACATCTTCCTGTAAATACTAATGCGGTGTCCGAAGCCCTTAAAAGTCTTTCATTTTCAGCTACCGAAGATTTACTAGATAACAACCTCTATTTTATTCAGGAGAAGAGCGAAGTCGTTCAGCTTCCTCACCAGCTCAGCAGCCTCACAAGTGAACCTTTATACGCGTCTCTGATGGAAGGTCTAGAAGGTTTAAATAAACAAGAATGCAAAAGCTATAAATACACTGTTAAAACCGAACAAACACAAGCTTTAAAAGAAAAGCTAATCCAGCAAAAGTCTACGCTCGACGAAAAACGGAAGGAACTAGAAAAAAGAATTCTGAATTTAGTAAATGAATCTGATGTAAAAAGTATTATTCAACATCAAGCATGTATGAACAAGGAGTCTTTGTCCATTGACTCATGTATTGGTTTACTTCTTCGTAGTGATATAAAAATGTGGCAATCACGTACACACCTAAATGAAGAAAAACTCAATACTGTAGTCACGTTATTGTCGTGTTGGCTGATCTTCAAAACCGAATCTCAACATATCCAGGTTGGTATCAGTGCCTGTGAAACGAATAGTCCCCAAAAAATTGGGCAGTGGGCTAAAAGCATACGTTCTTATAATATTTCAAAAGAGATCCCTTTACACATTTTAGTATTCGAGTATACATCAGGATTCAGATACCGTTTAAGGCAAAAAAAAGTTACGGATGAACTGACAAAAGGCTTTGTCAGTCATTTAGAAATGGGAGCTGGAAAATCAAGTGCCATAGGTCCTATATCATCAGTACAAGCAGCTAATGGCAATGACATCAGCTCTTTTTGTCTTCCTGATAACACCTACGGTACAGGAGCTGTTAACTTTTGCCAAGAGGTTTACTCTAGATTTGGGTGTAAAGGTGTGGAACTAAAATTTTCTAGAAAAGCGTGTTCAAAAAAAGAGCTGCTTCAATTGATTTTCACTATAGATCAGTGTAGAAATAAAGGACATATCTTGATCCACCGTCCTAGGGATCTATACAGTCTTAATTTGATGTTTTTTGAGCGGATGGAACAGGTCTTTCAAATTAGAGAATCATTCAATGAGACAATAGACCTATGGTTATCTATTCACCCTGAAACTCAAAAGCATAAAGAAGCCATTCGGAAGCATATTTATACAGATAACTCTCTTATTAATATTGGATTATCAAAGAACCAAGAGCTTGATATCAAGCGATTGAAATCGGCCTGGCAGGATAAGCAGATATTGATCAAAACATTTCATGAAGAACAAGAGCTTCTTAGAATTATTCTCAAGCAGTTTGGAAAACGATTAAAAGTGTTATACGACGAGTGGGACACGATATTTGACCCAAAAAATCAACATTGCTTTCCTGTGGGAAACCCAAAAAAGGCTTCTCCAATCGTTATTAGTGAAGCGATTA
>JAJFMC010000172.1 GCA_021772365.1 Chlamydiota bacterium | reverse complement strand
TTCTTCCAAGATCTCCCTTTTAAGAGCTTCTTCAGGAGTTTCTTTAAATTCTATAGCTCCCCCTGGAAGTCCCCACAGTCCTTGATAAGGGCCCTTTTCCTTCTGAGTAAGGAGGATTTTACCATCGCGAATAATAACGCCATAACTTCCAAGTCGTGATACTTGATGCTTCATCGGTCGCTATCCTTTTTTCTTTTTAACTACAAAATGGATATGCTCTGATGTAGATCGATACTGTTCCAGCTCACAAGTTTCACGGACCATTTGTACAATATTTTGATATGCCTTTGGATTACTGCTGTGAATGTGATTAATATCGTTCTTCAAACCAGAAGCAAAACTTTCGCAACCAATGTATGTCAATACATCAAATCCAGCCTCTGACAATTCTTCCATCGCTTTTGGTGGAATCGACCAAAAACATTCAGTAAACCTTTCAAAGGTTTCAGGGATCGCTACTTCTCCAGTCATTGATCGCAAAAAAGTGATGTTTTCATAATGATCGGGAAAACGCGATAAGCCATATCTAACAATTCCCCATGCATTCAAATAAGAAATAATTGCGACACCGTCATTTTTTAAAAGCCTAGCCACTTCGTATAGGGCATTTAACCTGTCTTCCTGCTTAAGCAAGTGATACATGGGCCCCATCTGAAGAATAGCATCGAAGGTTTCAGTTGGAAGCATAGATAACTTCCTAGCGTCGGAACAAATTAAGCGTTCTGGAGCACTAATCTTTAGTTCTTTGACTTTGCAAACGGCTATATCAAGAAGCTCTTGGGAGAGGTCAACCATTGTGACTTTATAGCCTTTTTGGATGAGTTGTATTGAATAGCGACCTGGACCACATCCAATATCACAAACCTCACCCTTTTTCGGAAAATACCTAGCTATCAAGTCACTCGTCGTTACAAATTCAAAATTTGTGTATGGATTATCTAAACGGTTCCATTCCTTTTCGGGTTTTTCGTTATAGAATTTTGATACATGCTTGGTCATAAGGAAAAACTGGTTGACAATTAAATACAATCAAAATTGTACCATATATAGCCAAAAAGAACCAGGGTTTATGAACCCCCTTGCGAAGCAGATAATCGCTTCCCTGTACGCTTCATTATTCTTTTTTTTAATCGTTCTCTCTAGAGCCTTTTGGTAGATTGGAATAACTTCTTCAAGGTGTGTATTCTTACGATTGTTCGCCAGCTCCATCTACAAAGAGTCTGTGCATCCACCTTCAACCGCTTCCATCCAGGCTGCTTCAACATCATTCTCCCACAAGAAAATTTGAACGAGCAACGAGTTCCTCTGATTATAAGAGCAAGAATATCGGCGACTTTCTTGAGAATTTTCCTGTTCAATTATATTCCGAATAAGGTCGAGAGCTTTGGTTCGACATGATGACCACTGATCAATCTTTGAAGAGTATTTTTCCAGGTTGCGATATTGGGCAAGATTTAATGATTCGTTAAATTCTTGCCATGCAACTGCCATCATTTCCTCATATCGTTTTCGATTAAAATATTCTTCGATTAAAAATGCTCTTAAGCGAGAGTCTGTTCGATCGGGAAAAGCCTCTGCTCCTTTTTCAGCCCATTGTAAGGCTTGATCATCTTTGCCAGCTTCTTTATATGTTTCGGCGATCTGGAAATAATTCCACGAAGTAGATAGATCTTTTATTTTAATAGCTATGACAGCTTCAACATCCCTCGATTCTTTAGCTATACTTTCCATGATACGGGTAATTCGAAAGCGACGCCCGTACCTTTCTTTGGAATCGCTGCCTGGGACTTTGGCCAATTCTCGATACTTAGTGAGACCCTTTTTGCCAAGAATGTTTGCATAGATCTGCGTTGCACCGTAAAACGTATCAAAATCTGTGCGAAGCTCCCAGTCAAAAAGCTGTGTAGCTAACTCTTCGGGATCGATTGCTGATTTTTTACATGCTTCAAGATGGATGTCTTGCAGACGACAAAGAATACCTCCCACGGTTCCTGAGGAGCCATCGACGCAGTTTAAGGCCTTTTCTACAGCATTCAACGCATAGTCAACTAGTTCCACGACTTCAAGGGCACGGTTATCATCCAAGAGCTCCTCAATCGAGTCTAGTACATCTTCGATCCCGGAGGCATAGTCATAGGTTTCAAGGTAGCTGACAAAACCATCAATATGAACTGCAATTTCAAGCGCTTCTCGATAGACTTTAACATCACAAGCTTTACTTCGAGCTGCTTTCATGTAGAGCTGTCGAAATAGACGTTCATCGTCTTCTGCTTGCTCTACAATGATGTTCACCAAAACGTCCTGTTTTTGGGTGTTGAGCCTTTCTCTAATGATACTTTTTTCCATATAATTTTTAGCCTTCCGTTACCAGAAACTTGAACGCTTCCGTATCCTGCAAAAAGTCCTGGGCCACAGCGTAAAGAGGGTAGGAGTGGACATCATCGTAAATCGAATAGTTTTGCGTCGAGAAGCGCATACCATAAGTGCTTTGGGGTCTGTAATCAAGGAACTGTTGAAGACTTCTTAAGGTTGCGCCAGGGTCAGCCTTCACCTCAACTGAAACCACTTGGCCTTTGCTGGCGCACACATAGTCGACCTCAGCCAGGCTTGTACGCTGTGCGCGATGCCTGTAATAAAGATCCTGTAGGCCTCGGGGATCGCTGTAGCAAAGTAACTCCTGACCGACAAAAGCCTCCATCAGTCCACCC